>DURG01000350.1 GCA_012837465.1 Propionibacterium sp.
GAACGGGCTGCCGGTGAGCCCCAACGCGTTGCCCCACAACCTCAACCTCTCATGGAGGTCTGGGGTGGAGGCGACGACGGCGCCGCCCACCACGTCGGAGTGGCCGTTGATGAACTTCGTGGTGGAGTGCAGCACCAGATCCGCGCCGTGCTCCAAGGGGCGCTGCAGGAGCGGGGACAGGAAGGTGTTGTCGACGACCATCAGCGCCCCGGCGTCGTGGGCCATCTCGGCCGTCCTGCGGAGGTCAGTGATGCGCAGCAGCGGGTTGGACGGGGTCTCCACCCACACCAGCGCCGGACCCACGGCGAGTGCGGCGCCCAGCGACTCGTCGTCGTTGAAGTCGACGAAGTCCACCGCGAAGCGCCCCTGCTGGGCGAGGAACGTGAAGAGCCGCCAGGTGCCGCCGTAGGCGTCGTGCTGCACGACGACGCGGCCGCCGGTGGGCACGAACGCCTCGGCGATCAGCGTGACGCCGGCCAGCCCCGTCGCGGTGACGGTGGCGCCCACGCCGCCCTCCATGGTGGCGATGGCCTCGCCCAGGAGGTCGCGGGTGGGGTTGCCGGAGCGGGAGTAGTCGTACTGGCGGGCCTGCCCGATCCCCTCGAACGTGAAGTTCGACGACAGGTACATCGGCGGCACTACCGCCCCGTGGGCGGGGTCGGCGGCCAGGCCGGTGCGCATCGCGTCGGTCCAGCGGGAGAAGTCAGTCATGCCACGCCTTTCGGGAAAGCTCCCCCAAACATAGTGGGGCCCCGGCGAACCGGGGCCCCACAGACGTTCGAGTTCGCTGTCAGGAGATGCGCTCTTCGGTCTTGTTGCTGAACACGTGCACCTGATCCGGCTGGGCGTTCAGGCGAACGACCTGGCCCTTCTCGGGAGCGGTGCGGGCGCCCACGCGGGCCACGAACTGCTGGGCGTCGACGACCTCGTCATCGGCCAGGCCTGCGAGCGTGCCGTACAGGTAGGAGTCAGCGCCGAGCTCTTCGACCACGGCGATGTCGAGGCCGATGCCCTGCTCGCCGACGTTGAACGCCTCCGGGCGGATGCCGACGGTGAGGGTCTCTTCGCCCTCGGCGCGGGCCAGCACCTCGCGGGGAACCGGGACGACGTAGTCGCCCACCTGGACGCCGTCCTCGACACGCTTGCCGGAGAACAGGTTCATGGCGGGGGAGCCGATGAAGCCGGCGACGAACAGGTTGTTCGGGGTGTCGTAGAGCGCCAGCGGGGAATCGACCTGCTGGAGGATGCCGTCCTTCATCACCGCGACGCGGTCACCCATCGTCATGGCCTCGACCTGGTCGTGCGTGACGTAGACGGTGGTGACGCCGAGGCGCTGCTGCAGGGCAGCGATCTGGGTACGGGTCTGGACGCGGAGCTTGGCGTCGAGGTTCGACAGCGGCTCGTCCATGAGGAACACCTGCGGGTTACGCACGATGGCGCGGCCCATGGCGACGCGCTGGCGCTGACCACCGGAGAGGGCCTTCGGCTTGCGGGCGAGGAAGTCCTCGAGGCCCAGCAGGTGGGCGGCTTCCTTGACGCGCTTCTGGCGCTCTTCCTTGGGCACGTTCTGCATCTTGAGGGCGAAGCCCATGTTGTCCGCCACAGTCATGTGGGGGTACAGGGCGTAGTTCTGGAAGACCATCGCGATGTCGCGATCCTTCGGGGGGAGGTCGGTCACGTCACGGTCGCCGATGTAGATGGCGCCGGAGTTGACCTCTTCGAGGCCTGCGAGCATACGCAGCGAGGTCGACTTGCCACAGCCCGAGGGGCCGACGAGGACCATGAATTCGCCGTCCTCGATCTCGAGGTTCAGCTTGTTGACGGCTGCGCGGTCGGAGCCGGGGTAAACGCGGGAAGCATCCCGATAGCTAACGGTGGCCATGCCACTTGTCCTTTCCACGGGCAGGTACGTGCCCGACGATCCGTTGTGGATTGGAACCCTAGGTATTTAGGTTTTCCTCTTTCGGACTTTACACCGCAACGGCCCGCTCGGAGCAACGGGGGTGGCCTGTGAACGGCAACATGTGGACACTTCCGCGTGGCTGGAACGTTAAAGTCACCGAATCGTTATAGAACGGCGGGTGCCTCCCCGTTGACGTAGCATTCACCGCGTGACCGACGAGCACCAGCCCTCCGCAGAACCCATCGACGGTGCGACGCCCGACGGCGCCGCCGAGCCCGCCGTCGATCCCGTTCCCGAGGAGGAGCAATGGTGGGAGTCCGACGGGATGCCCTGGAAGAAGGAGCCCGGCAGGGCTGACTACTGGTGCCTCGGCTGGTTCGGCTTCATCGGTGTCTTCTCATTGATCCTGCTGCCGACCAGGGCGTGGCTCATCGCGACGGCGCCGGATTGGCTGGCGATGCTGACTGGGGGGCGCACCGCGGTCGCCGTGTCGGGTGCCCTCGCCTCGCAGGGGGAGATGCCGCACTGGCCCATCGTGCTGGTGGTGGCGTCCATCCTCAGCCTCAAGTTCGACTGGGTCTACTGGTGGGCGGGCAAGCTCTGGGGCCGCGGGATCATCGAGGTCTGGGCCGGCCAGTCCAAGCGGGCCGCCCGCAACTATGCCCGTGCGGAACGCGTGGCCGAGAAGCTGGGCCCGCTGGGCTTCCTCGTGGCCTACATCCCGATCCCGCTGCCGCTGATGCAGGTGGTCTTCGTCCTCTCGGGCGCCACCAACATGAGCCTGCGGCGCTTCCTCCTCTACGACTACATCGCCTCGACGCTGTGGCTGGTGCTCTACTTCTGGCTGGGTTGGCGCTTCGGGGAGCCCATCGTCGGGGTGCTGGAGGCCTACGCGCGCATCGCGATGTGGGTGGCGCTCGGCCTGATCGTGTTCATCTTCATCTCCACCTACCTGGCGCAGAAGAAGAAGGCCGAGCAGAAGGCCGCCGCAGCCGACGCCGAGGCCGCCGAGAAGTAGGGCCCGTTCCCCGTCAGGCCTTGCCGCAGATGGCGACGATGAAGGTGGAATCCTCGGTGAACGGCCGCAGGTCCCACGTCGACAGCGGCACCTGGAGCACCAGCCCGGCCTGCTCGCAGTCGGCCAGGAAGTCGCGGAAGTCGTAGCCGCGGCCAGCGCCGAAGCCGATGATCGCCCGGCCGTCGTCGGCCAGGTGGGTGGCGAAGCGGCGCAGCACCTCGACGCGCGTCGACGGCGCGAGGAAGCCCATCACGTTGCCGGCGGAGACGACCACGTCGAAGTTCGCCTCGACGCCCTGCGCCGGGAGGTCCATCTCGGCCAGGTCGCCGGTGACCCAGGTGGGGCCGGGGTAGTCCTCCTCGGCGGCGGCGATGAGGCCGGGGTCGACGTCGATGCCGACGACGGTGTGGCCCAGTGCGTGCAGCCTGCCGCCCACGCGACCCGGGCCACAGCCGGCGTCGAGGATGCGGGAGTTGCGTTGCACCATCGCGTCGACGGTGCGCACCTCGCCGGCCAGGTCGTGTCCCTGGGTCTCCATGTCCTTGAACCGCTGGATGTAGCGGCGGGTGTGGTCAGGGTCGGCCGCGATGATGCGGCTCCACTTGCTGGGCTCAGGCATGGGTCTCTCTCTGCTGGGAAGGTTCGGCGGGTTTCGACGCGATCGCGCTCCTCGCAAGCTCGGAGGCGAACGGCTCAACCAGCGTGAGAGCCTCCTGTGGGAGTCGAACCCACGACCCTCCGCTTACAAGGCGGATGCTCTGGCCGCTGAGCTAAGGAGGCGCGGCGCCCATTGTGCCAACACTGCGGCCCGAATGGGAAAATCAGGCTCCGGACGCGGCGACGAAGAGTTGCCCCTCACCGCGTGCATTGGCGTGCTCGTCGGCGTCGAGGAAGACGGCGTCGCCCGAGGCAAGGCTCATCTCTCCGTGGTCTCCCTGCAGCACGAACTCGCCGGCGGTCACCAGCGCGATGCGCCCGCAGTCGGTGCGGGGGATGGGGAGGTACGCGTCGTCGACGGGGGACACCAGCCACAGCTCGAACTCGGGGAACGAGGTTGGGTAGACGTAGACGCCGTCGGAGCCCTCCGCGAGCAACGGCCGCGGCACGATCGGGCGGAACTCCACGACCTGCAGCAGACCGTCGACGTCGATGTGCTTCTGGGTGAGCCCGCCGCGCACGACGTTGTCGGAGTTGGCCATGATCTCCACGGCCACGCCGCGCATGTAGGCGTGCATGATGCCGGGCTCCAACGCGATGGCCTCGCCGGGCTGCAGCTTGAAGCGGTTCATGTGGAGGGCGGCCAGGATGCCCGGATCGCCCGGGAAGAACTCGTCGAGTTCGACGGCGGTGCGCGCGAACTCACCCAGCGCTCCCGGCACCTCGAGGTTGTTGACGGCGGCGGCGAGCACGACGTCGACCAGGTGCCGCCTCTCGTCGAGCGAGAGGACGTCGAGGAAGACCTCCTCCAGGGCAGCAGCGGAGCAGCGGTCCCGCAGGGGGCCGATCACCGAGGACAGCTCGTCGGCGACACCCAACGCCTCGAAGAGGCCGGCAGTCTCGAGGGGGTCGCGGAAGCCGAGCAGGCCCTCGAACGGGGTGAGTGCCACGATGGCTTCCGGCTTCGGCCAGTCGTCCTTGTAGGAGCGGACCGGATCCTGCGGATGGAGCCCCAGGAGGGATTCGCGGGCGTAGCCGACGACGGCCTGCTCGCGCGAGGGGTGCGCCTGCAGGCTGAGCGGGGTGGAGGCCGCGAGGAGCTTCAGCATGTAGGGGAGGAGGTCGCCGAACTCCGCGCGGGCCGCGGCGCCGATGACGTGTGGGTTGTTCTGGATGTAGGTGTCCAGGGCCATGCCGTCATCCAGGAAGCCGTGGCCACTGGGGTGGGTGCCCAGCCAGTACTCGGCCCAAGGGCTGCCATCGGGTTCGCGGCGCAGAATCGCCGGGATGGCAGTCTTGCTTCCCCAGGCGAAGTGCTGAACGTGGCCGTCGAGTCGGCGCATCTTGAAGATCGTTTCCTTGGCTGTTCGTTGTCAAAGGCAGAGTTGACTCTACCCCTCGACTCCCACATCCCCCAGCGAAGCGTGGGCACGAGCAGGGTCGACGAGCGAATGACACAGGTGTCGTTTGCGTCTAGACTGGCGGCATGTCTGAAGCCCTCCACGTGCAGGCGCCGGTCGAACTGACCGAGCGGGAAGCCGCCATCCTCGACTTCG
Source organism: Propionibacterium sp. (assembly GCA_012837465.1). Taxonomy (GTDB): domain Bacteria; phylum Actinomycetota; class Actinomycetes; order Propionibacteriales; family Propionibacteriaceae; genus Arachnia. The sequence continues at coordinate 5,135 of DURG01000350.1, forward strand.
AGGACAGCTGGTTCACCGCCGCCGTGCCCAAGGAGCAGGCCATCATGGAGCACTTCTCGCTCTCCTCGGCGCGCTACTACCAGCAGCTCAACGCGCTGATCGACACGCCGCAGGCGCTCGAGTACCGCCCGCTTCTGGTCAAGCGCCTGCGTCGCATGCGGTCGCAGCGCCAGGCCGCGAGGTCGGCGCGTCGCCTGCACGCCTGATCGTTAGCCCGGGAGCCCTGCGAGCGGTGTCGAAACCGCCAAGCGCTGATTGCGCCTGTACGTAGACTCACCGGGTTTCGACACGCGCCTGTGCTCGTTCCTCGCAGAGGCGCGGCTCAACCAACGCTTGTACTCGTTCCTCACAGGGGCGCGGCTCAACCAGCAGGTCACCGCTTCAGCAGCGTCCTGAACCCCTCGCGCAGCGGCCGCTTGTCGCGAATCCGGTAGCCGCCCTTGAGCAGGTTCGCCTGCACCTCGAAGTGGTTCGCACTCGCGCGGTCGCCGGTGCGCAGCATCGACCACGCCGTCGCCAGCCCGTACAGGGGTAGGAACGGCAGGCCCAGGCAGTAGGCGTATTGCCAGGCGTGCTCATCCTCGTGTGCCATGAGGTCCGGGATGAGCCGGGAGGCCTGTTCGACGGTGCGGCCGGGCATGAGCACCACGTCGCCGACCGTCATGGCGCTGGCGTTGATGAGTGGGAGTTTCACGTCCTCGAAGACGACGAGGTGGCCGACCCTGCGTGCCTTGCCCTTGCCGACCAGCCCCAGCACCAGGCCAAGGGGCGTCGACAGGTTCAGCACGTTGGCGACGTTGCGGATGGTGCGGGCCTTGTCCATGGGGTCAATGTAGTGCCGGATCCTGCCGAGCCCCTTCGAACTGCCCGGCTCCTTCGCCGCAGGGGCAGGCTCAGGGACCGGGATTCTTTGCACTCGTTTGGGGAGAGTGCTAATAATGGGGTTAGCACTCTCAAGGTTTGAGTGCTACCGAACAGCGGTGAGGCTCCCCGGAGCCGTCCGTCGCGGGCACGGCCGTTCGACCAAGACATCTGAAGACACCCCGGGGCATGCCGCCCCATCGACGGGAGGACTCCCGAAACACCATGGCAAAGCTGATTGAATTCAATGAGGACGCGCGTCGCGCGCTCGAGCGTGGCATGAACACGCTCGCCGACGCCGTCAAGGTCACGCTCGGCCCCAAGGGTCGCAACGTCGTCCTTGAGAAGAAGTGGGGCGCCCCCACGATCACCAACGATGGCGTGTCCATCGCCAAGGAGATCGAGCTCGAGGATCCCTACGAGCGCATCGGCGCCGAGCTCGTCAAGGAGGTCGCCAAGAAGACTGACGACGTGGCTGGCGACGGCACCACCACCGCCACCGTGCTGGCCCAGGCGATGGTCCGTGAGGGCCTGCGCAACGTGTCGGCCGGCGCGAACCCCGTTGGCCTGAAGAAGGGCATCGAGACCGCCGTCGCGGCGATCGTCGCGAAGCTCGGCGAGATGGCCATCGACGTCGAGACCAAGGAGCAGATCGCCGCGACCGCGTCGATCTCCGCCGCTGATCCCACCGTCGGCGAGATCATCGCCGAGGCGATGGACAAGGTCGGCAAGGAAGGCGTCATCACCGTCGAGGAGTCGAACACCTTCGGCCTCGACCTCGAGATGACCGAGGGCATGCGCTTCGACAAGGGCTACATCTCGCCCTACTTCGTCACCGACGCGGAGCGCATGGAGGCGACTCTGGACGACCCGTACGTCCTGATCGTCAACTCGAAGATCTCCTCTCTCAAGGACCTCCTGCCGGTTCTCGAGAAGGTCATGCAGTCCGGCAAGCCGCTGCTGGTCATCGCCGAGGACATCGAGGGCGAGGCCCTCGCCGGCCTCATCGTCAACAAGATCCGTGGCACGTTCAAGTCGATCGCCGTCAAGGCCCCCGGCTTCGGTGACCGCCGCAAGGCCATGCTGACCGACATCGCCATCCTCACCGGTGGCCAGGTCATCTCCGAGGAGGTCGGCCTGTCGCTCGACACCGTCAACCTCGACCTGCTCGGCCAGGCCCGCTCCGTGCTGGTCACCAAGGACGAGTGCACCATCATCGAGGGTGCCGGTGACTCCGAGCAGATCGAAGGCCGCGTTGCCCAGATCCGCCGCGAGATCGAGAACTCGGATTCCGAGTACGACCGTGAGAAGCTCCAGGAGCGCCTCGCCAAGCTGGCCGGCGGCGTCGCCGTCATCAAGGTCGGTGCGGCCACCGAGGTGGAACTCAAGGAGCGCAAGCACCGCATCGAGGACGCCGTCCGCAACGCGAAGGCAGCCGTCGAGGAGGGCATCGTGCCCGGCGGTGGCGTCGCGCTGCTGCAGGCCTCGAAGCAGGCCTCCGTGGAAGGCCTCGAGGGCGATGAGGCGGTTGGCGCACAGATCGTGTTCGCCGCTGCGTCGGCTCCGCTGAAGCAGATCGCGCTCAACGCCGGCCTCGAGGGCGGCGTCGTGGCGGAGAAGGTTGCCAACCTCCCCGACGGTGAGGGCCTCAACGCCGCCACCGGTCAGTACGAGGACATGGTCAAGGCCGGCATCCTGGATCCCGCCAAGGTCACCCGCTCGGCGCTGCAGAACGCCGCGTCGATTGCCGCGCTGTTCCTCACCACCGAGGCAGTCATCGCCGACAAGCCGGAGAAGGCCCCCGCGGGCGCTCCCGGCATGGACGAGATGGGCGGCATGGGCGGCTTCTGACCCCGCTGGTTGAGCCGGCCGCCTCCGACGAAGGAGGAGCGCGGACGCGTCGAAACCGTTGAAGGATTCTCAACGCCTGAATCGAGAAGGGCGGTCCCGCAAGGGGCCGCCCTTCGTCGTGCCGCCACCGTTTCCCGCTATGGCTTGCCACCGTTTGCAAGCGGGAGCTGCCACCGTTTTAAGTCTGCAACCGCCACCGTTTTCAAATGCGCCATAGCATTCGGAGTATGTGAAGGCTGCGCAGTTGGTATCGCGTCACGACTACCGGCACCTGGCGTGGTTGCGGGAGAAGCTGGGGGATCAGCTGGTGGCAGGGGTCGTCCTGACGATGGACAAGGTGGGGCGACGGCTGCAGGACAATCTCTACGCCTTGCCGGTGAGTGCGTTGTGGATGCTGTGAGGTAGGGGCGATTACGCTGGGCGCCGAACGGAGGTGTCATGGTGAGTGCCGTGGGCGGCGGTGCCGTCGCCATGCGCGCGAGCGAGACTGCTGGTCTCCGGTTGCTACGCGCGGACCTGATGCCCGTGCTCGTGGCCATCCTCGGCGCCCGTTTCGAGGAACGTCGCACCATCCCATACGCCGAGTTCGTGCTGATGGTGGCGGACGACCTCGACGAGTTGCGCGGAACCGGGATCAACGCGCCGCGTACCGCGCAGGAGTACATCGCTGATTGGGTGCGCGACGGCTACCTGGTCCGGCGTCCCACAGCGGCGCGCGAGGAGACGGTGGAGCTGTCCCGCTCGGCGGCAGACGCGGTGCGCTTCGTCCTCAGCATCGAACAGCCCCAATCGACGGTGACCTCATCCCGGTTGAGCAACGTCACCGGGCTCCTCGGAGACCTGGCTCGCGACTCCGACCCCAACCCTGAGCGGCATCTCGAACTGCTCCGGGCCCAACGTGCCGAGCTCGACGAACAGATCCGCCGCGCCGAGGCCGGGCAGTACGAGCCGATGTCCGATGCTGCCGCACGTGAGCGCCTGCTCGAAATCCTGCGGCTGGCCAGCGAGGTGCCGGGCGACTTCGCCCAGGTTGCCGACGACCTCGAGGCCCTCAACCGGGACCTCCGCGAGCAGATCGTCAGCCACGACGGTGCCCGCTCGGGCGTGCTGGGCCAGATCTTCGACGGCGTGGACGTGATTGAGAACTCGGAGGCGGGCCGCACGTTCGGTGCCTTCCACGAACTGCTACTCGACCCCGTCCTGGCGGATCGCTTCAACACCGCGGTGGACGCGGTGCTCGAGCGGGGCTTCACCACCGAGCTGCCCGCCACCGATGCGGTCTTCCTGCGCCAGTTCCTGATCGTGTTGCAGCGCGAGAGTGCGCAGGTGCGCCAGCGCCTCACCGATTTCTCGCGCAGCCTTCGACGGTTCGTCGAGACGCAGGAGTACCGGGAGCACAAGCGTCTAGCCGAGGCCCTGAGCCGCGCGGACCAGGCAGCGCTGGCAGCGTTGCGCACGGTGCACCCCACCACGGAGATCGGTCGCGACCTCGACCTCACGTCGATGCAGATCTCTTCCATCGGCGCCTGGCGGCTGCACAACCCCGCCGACATGCGCCCGGAATCGGACGTCACGGAGCACCTCACCGGGGAGCTGGACCTCGCCGTCCTGCGCCAACTCGTCCGCCTGACCGAGATCGATTTCGCGGAGTTGCAGGGCAACGTCGCTGAAACCGTCGCAGAGGTGCCGGGCGCCACCGTCGGGGACGTGCTGGGCCGGTTCCCCGCCACGCAGGGCCTGGCCTCTGTCGTGGGGCTTCTCCTGCTGGCCACCCAGCACGGGGTACCGGCCAGTGGGCAGGAACTCTGGCGATGGACCTCCGCCACAGGCACGGACCGCACTGTCAGTGCGCCCCGATATGTTTTCCTCACCGTCCCTTCCGAGTGGAGTGCCCATGTCGCTGCAACCCGCGCCCAAACGGGCCGATGAGGTCGACGACCTCGACGAGTTCGACGACGACCTCACCGAGCCCCTAGCCGACCCGGGAGAACTGGACCCCGGGACCAGGCGCGTCCTGCTGCGGCTGTTGCGCGGGCCATACCTCCGCGCAGAGGAGCACTCCCACCTCTGGCACGCGCTCGTCCGCAACGAGCCGCTGGTGCGCTCACGGCTCGCGGATCTCTACCTCGAACTGGTCGTGGATCTCGACGCCGGGGTGGCGTTCGTGCGCAACCTGGACCTGGAGGATGCGCCCAAGGTCGTGCGCGCCCACCCGCTGACGGTGCTCGACACCGTGCTCGTGCTGTTCCTGCGCCGCACGCTGCTCGCCGGTCAGGGGCAGGCCACCCGCACCTTCGTGGGCCGCGATGACATCGAGGATCAGTTGCGTGGCTTCCAATCCCTGGACACCACCAACCGCAAGGGCTTCGACGACCGCATCACCGCTTCGATCAACAAGATGAAGGCCAACTCAGTGCTGCTCAACGTCACCGGCAGCGACGACCGCTGGGAGATCTCGCCCGTGCTGGCCCTTGTCTTCGGGGCCGACGAGGTGGCCGCCGTCACCGCAGATCTCGAGAGGCTGGCCGCCCCATGACGCAACACAGGCTGAGCCGGGTGCAGGTGGTCAACTGGGGCACCTTCGACGGCGCGTGGAGCTTCACGGTGCCGTGGAAGGGGCTCCTCATGACCGGCCCCTCGGGAGCCGGCAAGTCCTCCCTGCTCGACGCGATGGCGGCCATCCTGGTACGTCCCGCGAAGCTGCGGTTCAACGCTGCTGCCCAGGGCACGGATACGGGGGACCGGGAACGCAGCACCCTCACCTACGTGCGCGGGGCCCACAAGCGCGAGACGGATGAGACCACGGGCGAGGTGGGCACCGCGTACCTGCGCCGCGGCGCCACCTGGAGCGGAATCGCGCTGACCTACACCGACGAGCGCGGCAGCGAGGCCACGCTGCTGCGCCTCTTCCACATCCGCTCCGGTTCCACGGACGCGGCAGATCTGAAGTCGATGTACGTCTTCGCGTCGGAGCCGGTCGACGTCATGGCCCTCAAGCCGTACGTCGAAACGGGTATCGAGAACCGCCGTGTCAAGGCCGCCTTCCCCGCCTGGGACGTCTACAGCTCGGACGCCTACACCGGTTTCGCCGCGCGCTTCCGGCGGCACCTCGGCATGGGCAGCGAACAGGCGCAGGTGCTGCTCCACAAGACGCAATCGGCCAAGAACCTCACCAACCTCGACACCCTGTTCCGGGAGTTCATGCTCGACCTGCCGGAGACGTTCCGGTTGGCCGACGAGACGGTCGAGCAGTTCGGCGAGCTCAGCCAGGCACACGCCACCGTCGTCGACGCCCGACGGCAGGTGGAGGCGTTGAGCCCGCTGCGCAGTGCCGCCCAGCAGTTGTCGGCGCTGGCCGAGGCCAGGCGTCAGTTGGAGCTTGAGGAACAGCATCTGGGCACCTGGCTGCTCGGCCGGGAGCTGACCGCCGCGCGGGTGCAGGAGGAGCGGCAGCGGCCCGCCGTCGCCCGGCTGGCGGAGGAGTTGTCTGCGGCCGAGCGTGAGGCCACCACTGCGGAAGCGGCACGGCAACAGGCGCAGCGGGCTGTCGACCAGTCGGGTGGCGCCCAACTGGCCACGCTGGAGCAGGTGCGGGGTCTGCTGCAGCGGGAGCGCGCCCAGCAGGAGGCGCGGGCGGCCGCATGGCGGGAGGCCGCCACCGAGTTGGGGCTGTCGTTCCCGGCGGATGCCGCGACGGCCGAGGGGTTCCTGAGCGAATTGCAGGGTATCCGGGTATCAGATGAGGAGAGCCGCGCCCGGTTCGGGGAGCGGCAGTACGAGGCGATGGCGGAGCGTGGCCGGATCACGGATCAGATCAGCGTCCTCGAACGTGACCTCAGTGCGTTGCGGACGCACCGCTCCAACCTGGATGCCCGGCTGCTGCGGGTGCGCAGCAGGCTGGCCGAGCAGTTGGGTATCGCCGAGGAGCGGCTCCCCTTCGTTGGCGAGTTGGTGCAGGTGCGCGAGGAGGAGGCGCCCTGGACGGGCGCGATCGAGCGGGTGCTGGGCTCCTTCGCCCGCACTCTGGTGGTGCCGGAGCGGCATTACCGCGCGGCCGCCGAGTTCATCGATGAAGACTTCCTCGGCGCCCGCCTCGTTTACGAGAAGGTGGACGAGGGAGACGCGGCCGCTCAGTTGCGCGCCGGTGGGGAATCGCTGCTGGCCAAGCTGGAGTTGGCCGATGGGCCCTATCAGGGATGGCTGGGGGAGCGGTTGGCGGCGCGCTTCGATTACGCCTGCGTCGAGTCGACGGAGGGGTTCGCCCGGCACGCGAAGGCGGTGACGCGGCGTGGCCAGGTCAAGCACTCGGCGGCCCTGCACGAGAAGGACGACAGGCGGCGCGTCGATGACCGTTCGCGCTGGGTGCTGGGCTTCACCACCGAGGCCAAGGAAGCCGAACTGGAGCGGCTGCTGGCCGTGCAGCGCGAGCTCCAGGAGCAGACGCAGGCGCGGCTGGCCGAGCTCGACGGTGAGGGGGAGCGGCTGCAGCTGCGCCGCCGCCTCCTTGAGCGCCTTGATGATTTCGACTGGGCCTCGGCGGACCTGCAGCAGGTGCTCGCTCAACTGGGCGATGTAGACCGACAGCTCGACGAGTTGCGCAGTCAACACCACGATCTTCGCCAGTTGGAGGCGGCGCTGGAGCGGGCCAAGGTGGCACTCACCTCGGCGGGGCGACGGCGCGACGACCTCGCCGTCGAGCACGGCAAGGCAGCTGACGCGCTCGCGGCCGTGGCGCAGCGGATCGAACGTCTGGTGGCCGACATCGAAGCCGCTGCCCCCATGCCACCGGAGGCGGAGGAGGCGCTCGCCGGTGTGGCGGCGGAGCTGGGCGCGCCCGACGACAGGCTCGAGGTGGAACTGCGGCGGCGCTTCCGGGAACGCTCTGACGAGAACCTCAAGCACACCAACAAGGCGGAGAGCCGGGCGGTGCGGGCCATGGGCACCTATCGGCGCGAATGGCCGGGGGCGGCGGCAGATTGGGGTGAGGCCGTGGATTACCTGCCGGAGTTCCTGGCGCGCCTCGACTCGCTCGAGTCGGACGGCCTGCCTGCCTTCGAGGATCGGTTCTTCACGCTCCTGCAGAACCAGGCCCGCAACAACATCAGCCAGCTGCACATGCAGATCCGTGGTGCGTACCGGGAGATCCGTAGCCGGGTGGACGAGGTCAACAAGTCCCTGCTCATGACGGAGTTCGCGCCCAACGAGTACCTGCAGATTGAGGTCACGAACCGCTCGCTGCCCGACGTGGCGGCCTTCCTGGCCACGCTCAACGACATCACTTCCGGCTCGGTGATGGACGCCGTGTCCATGGCCAGCGCGGCGGAGCGGGCCGCGGCGGAGGTGCGCTTCGGGCAGATGCAGGCGCTCCTCGCGCGGCTCAGCTCCGATGACCCGGCGGACAAGACGTGGCGGCAGCGATGCCTGGACACGCGCCAGCACGTCGCGTTCCGCGCCAAGGTGCAGGACCCCGACGGCGTGCAGGTGGACGTCTTCACCGGCTCCGGCGGACGTTCCGGCGGCGAGCGGCAGAAGCTCGTGACGTTCTGCCTGGCCGCAGCCCTGCGCTTCCAGCTGGCCCCACCCGGCGAGCTGCGCCCCACCTATGCGCTGGTCGTCATCGACGAGGCCTTCGACAAGGCCGACCACACGTTCACGCAGGCGGGCCTGGAGGTGTTTCGCACCTTCGGGTTCCAGCTGCTGCTGGCCACGCCCATGAAGATGCTGCAGACCATCGAAGACCATGTGGGCGGCGTCGTGATGGTCGCGAACCAACCGGGGCGTGGCTCGACGCTGCAGGAGTTGCCGTTCGACACGAGCCGGCCCACCATCGACGAGGGGCCGGAGGCGGAGCAGGGGGTGCTGCTGTGAGGACGGTGGCGGACCTCCGCGCCTGGGCCGC
>DURG01000351.1 GCA_012837465.1 Propionibacterium sp.
AGCCGCCGTCGGACTTGCGCACGATCAGCGGCGCCTCGAAGCCATCGACGAACACGCACAGCGCACCGTCGTCCATGACCGCGACTCCGCTCTCCTCCAACTCCTTCACCAGGACGGGGAGGTCGGCGTTGTAGGTGGATTCGCCGGCGAGGTCGTCGTCGGTGAGCTTGACGCCCAGGCGGCGGTAGGCCTCGTTGAAGGCGGGCTTGGAGATGTCGACGAGTTGCTGCCAGATCCGCAGCGACTCCTCGTCGCCGCCCTGGAACACCGCGACGCGGGCGCGGGTCCGCGTCGCGAACTCCTCGTCGGTCTTGAAGCGGGCCGCGGCGCGCTTGTACAGCGCATCGGCCTCGTCGAGGCTGAGCTGCGTCACGTCGAGGCCCTCGTCGAGGACCTGCTCGATGAGCATGCCGAACTGGGTCCCCCAGTCGCCGATGTGGTTCTGCGGGATCACCGTGTGACCGACGGCGGTGAGGACGCGGTTGAAGCAGTCGCCGATGATCGTGGTGCGCAGGTGGCCCACATGCATGGTCTTGGCGACGTTGGGTGCCGAGTAGTCGATCACCACGCGCTGCGGGTGGTTGACGGGGTTGACGCCGCCGTTGGGATCCTCCAGCAGGGCTGACACCGACGAGGCGAGCACGTCGGAGCGCATGCGGAAGTTGATGAAGCCGGGGCCAGCGATCTCGAGCGGCTCGCAGAGGTCGGAGACGTCGAGCTTCTCGACGATGCCGGCCGCCACCTCACGCGGCGGACGGCCCTGTTCCTTGGCCAGGCGCAACGCGACGTTGGACTGGAAGTGGCCGAACTGGGGCTTCGTGGCGGGGCGCATCTCGGGGTCGACGCCGGTCAGCTCGCGGAGCCGGGCGTCGAGGAGCGCGGGAAGGGACTGCATGGGGGCCATTGTTCCACTAGGCGTGGGAGTCGCCCAACTGCCCGGGTTGCGTCTGGCTCGGCCCCTTCCTTTGGTTGGTTCCGCCGGGTCCGGGAAGTGCCGGGCCCCGACGTCAACGCCTCGGGCTGCCACGGGGCGAGTCCGCTGCTGCGGCTGAGCCAATCGGTCACCTCGGCCGGCTAGCTGACGACTTGTGAACCGAACTCAGTACACAACCCCTCAGCCAAGCAATCTTGGCCAAGGTTCAAGACGTGGCAGGGGGCAGGCGGACGGATGTTAGCGCAGGCGCCAACCTGCACCCACGTCGACGTTCCCAGACAACGCCGCAGCAAAGCGGACCAGCCAGCCCCCTGACACGACGGAAGCAGCCGAAGCAACGGTGTCGGACAGCAACCAGCAGCAACCCACGGATCAAAGCAGGGGCTGATGGGGGGCTGATGGGGGCCCGACAGGGTTAGGGCGGGCGTTGTGGAGCCCGATCCCCCAACCCCATACGCCCTCACTCCGAGAGATCGGGGCGGAAGCAGGCTGCGGGTGAGGTCACCAGGTGAGGTCACCGGGTGAAGCCACCGGGTGAGCCACTGAACCCAGCCGGGTCAACCAACGTTGTCAGAAGGAGTCGATCGCGGCGCGCTGGATGGACAGGCCGCGGCGGTACCGCTCCATGAACTGGTTGAAGCCCTCGACGTCGCGCGGGTCCGGGTCCATCGTCGACACCTCGGCATCGGCGAAGACCTCCTCGGATAGCCAGTCGCCGAGCGAGGCCTCGCCGGCGTCGAGGAAGGCGGCCAACAGGGCCATGCCCCACGCCCCTCCCTCGCCGGCGATCTCGCCCACCGACACCGGGGTGTCCATGGCCGCGGCCAGGAAGCCCTGCGCGACGCCCTCGGTCTTGAAGATGCCACCGTGGGCGAACATCGAGTCGATCCGCACGCCCTCGTCAGCCAGCACGTCCATGCCGACGCGCAGCGCGCCGAACGTCGAGAACAGGTGGGTCCGCATGAAATTGGCCAGCGAGAAGTCGCTGCTGGGGTGCCGCACGAACAGCGGACGCCCCTCCTCCATGCCGACGACGTGCTCTCCGGCCAGATAGTTGTAGGCCAGCATCCCGCCGCCGTCGGGGGTGCCGTTCAGCGCGGCGCGGTACAGGGTCTCGAAGAGCGTGGTGGTGTCGACCTCAGCGCCCAACGCCTTGGCCGCCTCACCGAAGAGCGACACCCAGGCCGAGAGGTCCAGCGCGCCGTTGTTGCAGTGCGCCATCGCGACGAGGTCGCCGGCCGGGGTGGTGACCAGGTCGATCTCCTCGTGCAGTTCCTTGAGCTCGCCCTCGAGCACCACCATCGCGAAGATCGAGGTGCCGGCCGACACGTTGCCGGTGCGGCGGGCGACGGCGTTGGTGGCCACCATGCCGGTGCCGGCATCGCCCTCCGGCGGGGCCATGGCGGCGCCGGACTGCAGCGTGCCCGTCGGGTCGAGCAGCTTCGCGCCCTCCTCCGTCAGGTGGCCGGCGTCCTCGCCGGCGGAGCGGGCCGTCGGCAGGATGTCGCGGAGCTGCCACGGGAAGCCGCGGTCGGCGATGAGCTCGCCGTACTGCCCGAGCATCTCCTCGTGGAACGTGCCGGTGGACATGTCGATGGGGAACATGCCGCTGGCATCGCCGACGCCTAGCACGCGCTCGCCCGTCAGCTTCCAGTGCACGTAGCCGGACAGGGTGGTCAGGTAGTCGATCTCCCCCACGTGGTCCTCGCCCTTGAGGATCGCCTGGTGCAGGTGGGCGATGCTCCAGCGCTGCGGGATGTTGTGCTGGAACAACTGCGTGAGCTCCGCCGCGGCCTCCTGCGTCATGGTGTTCTGCCAGGTGCGGAACGGGACGAGCAACCCACCGTCGCCGTCGAAGGCGAGGTAGCCGTGCATCATCGCGGAGACGCCGAGTGCCTTGACCTGGCGCAGTTCCGCACCCACCTGGTCGCGCACGTTGGCGGCGAGGTCCGCGAAGGCGGCCTGCACGCCGGCCCACACGTCGTCGAGGCTGTAGGTCCACACGCCGTCGGCGAGGGTGGCCCGCCACTCGTGCCCGCCGGTGGCGATGGGCAGGAAGTCCTTGCCGATGAGCACGGCCTTGATGCGGGTTGAGCCGAACTCGATCCCGAGCCAGGCGGAGCCGTCCTCGACGGCGGTGCGGGCGATGCTGGTGGAGTTCACGGTGTCCTTGCCTAACATGATCTGGAAATGAGCCTTCCTTCATAATGGCCCATTTCGCGGGCTTTGATGCGGTCTCGGAGCAGGCCCGTGGCTAGAGTCTCAGTCATGCGGATTTCAGTGATTGGCTGTGGGTACCTCGGAGCGGTACACGCGGCGTGCATGGCGGAGTTGGGCCACGAGGTCGTGGGCCTGGACGTGGACGAGAAGAAGGTCAACCTGCTCGCGCAGGGCAAGGCCCCCTTCATCGAGGCAGGGCTGCCGGAACTGTTGGAGCGCAACGTCGCCTCCGGCCGGCTGAAGTTCACCACGGACCCGTCCCTGATCGCTGACGCGCAGATCCACTTCATCGGCGTGGGCACCCCGCAGCTGCAGGGCCGCCTCGGCGCCGACATGACCTACGTCGACCAGGCCGTCGCCACCATCCTCGAGCACGCCGACGCACCCCAGGACGGCCGCCCAGTGCTCATCGCAGGCAAGTCGACCGTCCCGGTCGGCACCGCCGAGGGCATCGCCAAGCGGCTACAGGAATCCGGCAAGGAGATCATCCTGGCCTGGAACCCCGAGTTCCTCCGCGAGGGATACGCCGTGCAGGACACCCTCACCCCGGACCGCATCGTCTACGGCCTCCCCGAGGACCAGGAGACCGGCAGGATCGCCAGGGAGATCCTCGACGAGTGCTACGCCACCGCGCTGGCCGCCGACACCCCGCTCGTCGTGGCGAACTACCCCACCGCCGAACTGGTCAAGGTGGCCGCGAACAGCTTCCTCGCCACCAAGATCTCGTTCATCAACGCCATGGCCGAACTCTGCGACGCCACCGGTGGCGACGTCACCCGCCTCGCCGAGGCCATCGGCCACGACGACCGCATCGGCAAGAAGTTCCTCGGCGCCGGCATCGGCTTCGGCGGCGGCTGCCTCCCCAAGGACATCCGCGCCTTCATGGCGCGTGCCGGCGAGCTCGGCGTCGACCAGGCCCTCACGTTCCTGCGCGAGGTCGACACCATCAACCTGCGCCGCCGCGACCACGCCGTCAACCTGGCCGAGGAGGCCGTCGGCGGGCGCCTCGTCGGCAAGAAGATCGCCGTGCTGGGCATCACCTTCAAGCCCGACACCGACGACCTGCGCGACTCCCCCGCCCTCGACATCGCCAGCCGGCTCTGGGCCCGCGGCGCCGAACTGGCCATCGTCGACCCGGCCGCCGCCGAGACCCTGCGCGAGCGCCGCCCGGACCTCACCGTCCCTGAGACGGTCGAGGAGGCACTCGACGGTGCCGACGTCGTGATGATCCTGACCCCGTGGAAGGAATACACCCAGCTGGACCCGAAGGTGATCCTCCCCCTCGTCGACACGCCCAACATCATCGACGGCCGCAACGTCCTCGACCCGCACGAATGGGCCGACGCCGGCTGGAACTACTACGGCATGGGGCGCACCGTCTCCGTGTGGTGATCACCCTTGGCTTCTACCTTTCATCACCATAGGGTAGAACGATGGCGATCAACATCAAGGATCCAGCTACGGACAGCGCGGCCAGAAGTCTCGCCGCGCTGACGGGAGAGACGCTCACGGAGGCGGTTCGAGTCGCCATCATGGAGCGCCACGACAGGATGCAGCGGATGCACCGGAGGCGGCAGCGCCACGACAAGCTGCAGGCCTACATCACCAGGGCCCGAGCGTTGCCGGTCTTGGATGAAACCCCCATCGATGACCTGCTCTACGACGAGGACGGGCTCCCGAAGTGATCGTCGACTCGTCAGCGCTCATGGCAGTCGTGCTCGCGGAGCCGGATGCCGGCATCTTCCTCAGCACGATGGGATCGGCAGGCAGCCTCAGGATGGCCAGCCCCACCTTGGTGGAGGTGCGGCTGGCAGCGGAACGCCGCCGCGGCCCTGGGGCAGTTGACCTGATCGAAGACCTCTTGGCGGATCTCGAGGTCGAGATCGTCCCCTTCACCGCTGAGCACGCGGATCTGGCCAATGCCGCGTGGCGTCGCTTCGGCAAGCCACACCACAGTGCCGCCCTCAACCTCGGTGACACGTACTCCTACGCGCTGGCCAAGGCCACGGGCGAGCCCCTGCTGTTCAAGGGCAACGACTTCACCCAGACCGACGTGGCCAGCGCGCTGTGAGTCAGCTGAAGCGCACGATGTTGTTGAACACGTAATCCGGCTTGGCGGTGAAGGTGTAGCCGCCGGAGGCACTCGGGGTGGCCGTCACGACGTTGGTGAGGATGTAGGTGCGGCAGCCGTTGCGGCCGGAGACCGCGGTGTCGCACTCGATCCGCCACTGCCGACCGGCCGACGTCGCGTCGCCCTTGTAGCCGGGCTGCCCGAAGCCACCCAGCAGGTTCTTGCTCCAGATGCTGCGCTCCGACGGCGCGTAGGTGAGGTTGTTGAACTGCCAGCCGGTGATGCGCTGGTGTTGGCCGCGCACGGTCTGGACCTGGGTGCCCCAGATCTCGGTGAGGCAGCGTTGGGTCGTCGAGTACGGCTCGCAGGCCACCTTCCACAGGCGGTTGTTCAGCGCATAGGTGCCGGCCTTGGAGTACACGTCGTCCTCGCGGGCCACGTTGGTGGGGTTGATGCCGTTGTTGACGGCGGTGAGCCACTGGACGCCGGAATCGTAGGCGGTGCCCCCGTTGACCAGCGGGCTCTGGTAGAAGTTGACGGTGGTGTACATCTCGGTGCCCCGCAGCACGGCGCCCACGGCGATGAGGTCGTAGTTGGGCTGGAGGATGTTCTCGCGGTGGCTGGCCGAGTCCATGAATCCCTTCATCACCTCGGCGACCGGATCCAGGAAGCCGATGGCCCAGCCGACGTTCTCGCCCCAGGCGAGAGCCCCGTCGTAGCGGAAGTTCGGGTTGTGGGAGATCTCGCCGTCCTTCTGGATCTTGAGCGTCCATGGCTGGGCGATCTGCGCGGCGACGTGGGGGAC
>DURG01000027.1 GCA_012837465.1 Propionibacterium sp.
GAAGGGCGGCGTCGGCAAGACCACGACGACCGTGAACCTGGCGATGGCACTCGCTCAGGGGGGCTTGAACGTGCTGGTGATCGACATCGACCCTCAGGGGAACGCATCCACCGCGCTGGGCGTTGAGCATGCACCGGGCACGAAGGGCACGTATGAGGTGCTGACCGAGCAGATCGGCATCATCGAGCATGCGAAGACCTCGCCCCACTCCCCCAACCTCCACGTGCTACCCGCCGCAATCGACCTCGCAATGGCCGAGCTGGAGCTCGTCAACGAGCGCGGGCGTGAAATGCGCATGCGAGACGCCATCGAGCAGTACATCGAGGAATCAGGCGTCGACTACATCTTCTTCGACTGTCCGCCGTCGCTCGGTCTCCTCACGCTCAACGCGCTGGTGGCTTCGACAGAGATCCTGGTACCCATCCAGACCGAGTACTACGCGCTCGAGGGTGTCTCGCACCTCATGCGCACGATCAACAAGGTCAAGGGCAACCTCAACGACGATCTCAGCCTGAGCACCATCCTCCTCACCATGTTCGACCCGCGTACGAACCTCTCACGTGAAGTCGCCGACGAGGTGCGCAGGCACTTCCCAGAGCAAACGCTCGACGTCGAGATCCCGCGCTCCGTCAAGATTGCCGAAGCACCCGGCTTCGGGCAGACCATCATCACGTACCAGCCGAAGAACGTGGGCGCGATCGCCTACCAAGAGGCTGCAGAGCAGATCGCCAAACGAGCAGAAAGGGCTGATGGCTGATGGCCACCAAGCATTCCGGCCTCGGAAAGGGCCTGGGAGATCTCTTCGCCCGTACAGATGGCGAGGAATCAGCCCCGCCGACGCTCAAGGACGGCTCCTCGTACGAAGACATCCCGCTCAAGCAGATCTCCCCGAACCCACAGCAGCCGCGCACGGTCTTCGATGATGACGAGCTTGCGGAGTTGGCAGACTCCATCAAGGAGTTCGGCGTGCTCCAGCCCATCGTCGTGCGCCGCGCAGGGGTCGACTCATACGAGTTGATCATGGGGGAGAGGCGCCTCCGCGCGAGTAAGCTTGCCAAGAAGCAGACCATCCCTGCCATCATCAGGGGCACTGAGGACCAGGAGTTGCTCCGAGACGCGCTCCTCGAGAACCTGCACCGCGCGGATCTCAACCCCATCGAGGAGGCACGCGCCTACGGACAGTTGCTGGACGACTTCGATTGCACCCAGGAGGAGCTCAGCCAGCGCATTCACCGTAGTCGGCCCCAGATCTCCAACACCCTGCGGTTGCTCGGGCTCCCCGAACGCGTGCAGTTGAAGGTGGCTGCCGGCACCATCTCGGCAGGCCACGCCCGTGCGCTCCTGGGGCTCGAGGACGCCGAGATGCAGGAACTCCTGGCGGATCGCATCATCGCCGAAGGCCTGTCCGTGCGTTCGACCGAAGAGATCGTGGCCCTGGGACGAAAGAGCGGGGGAGGGCGTGCTGGCACGCCACGCGGGCCCAGAATGGCCAGTGATCGGGAGCGTGAGCTGGCAGGCCAGCTCAGTGACCACTTCGACACGCGGGTCAAGGTCAACATCGGGCGCAACAAGGGCCGCATCACCATCGAGTTCGCCACGGGCGAGGACCTCGAACGCATCATGGCCATCATGGAAGGTCGCAGCATCTAGCTGCACAGAGACAAACAGATAAAGAGATGTACCGTTATGTCGACAAATAGTCACGATGATCAGGATCTCGTCAACGGGCCCGGCGTGGGGGACTCGGAGGTCATCGACGAGGAGGATCAGTTCCTCATCGACCCAGAGGACATCCAGGGCGTCAAGGGCGCGCTGGCGCGCTATCGGGTGATGGCCTGGGTGGTGGGCATCCTGCTCGTCGTCCTCGTCTGCATCGGCATGCCGTTGAAGTACAACTGGGGCGACGGGCGCGTCGTCACGTGGACGGGCATCCCACACGGATGGCTCTACGCAGTCCTCCTGATCACGGCCTATGACCTCGGCCGACGGGTGAAGTGGTCGATCAAGTGGTTCTTGGCCATCATGGCGGCTGGTACGGTGCCGTTCCTGAGCTTCGTGGCCGAGCACTTCGCCACCAGGAACGTGAAGACCACCATCGCGCGTAGCGAGCAGGCGGCCAACTAGGCGGCCTTGGCCTGCTGCTTCTTCTTCTGGTCTTCCTTGCCGAACTGCGCAGCGGTGTACACGCCGAACGCGATGGCTCCGGCGGCGAACACCCACCACTGCAGTGCATAGCCGCGATGCGTGGGGGAGCCCTCCAGGGACGGCAGCACCAGGGCCGCCTCATCGAGGCCCTGCGCAGCAGATTCCGCGGCAGGGAGCGTCACGTAGCCAGCGATCAGGGGAGAGGGCCACTCCTGGGCCAGTTCCTGGATGCGGACCGTCGCGAGATCGGCGGCGTCAGTGCGCGCGCCGGCGGCGGGAAGGTCAGGGGCGAGGAAGATGCCTTCGACGTCATGGACCCCGGCGGGGGCGGAGGGGATCCCTTGATCGATGCCGGTCGCATCCAGAGCGCCCCGCACGACGGCGACGTGGCGGCCGTCCTCCATCTCCAGCGCGGTGAGGACGCGGATGGGGGAGCCGGTCCCGACCGTGACCTGGTGCTCCGGTAGGTACTCGCCACGGAAGGTGACGCGCTTGCCATAGATGTCCTGCACGACGCCGTCCTCATCGACGGCCTCGGTCAGGGCTGTCGGGGCCTCGGCAGCCCGTTCGGCCGAGGTGTCCCGCGTCGACTCCTCATAGGACGACATCTGCCACAGGCCGAGCAGCATCATGACGATTGCGATCACGACGCCGACGAGGAGGGCCAACGCCTGCTTCATCCGCGTGCTCATGACACGGCCACCAGATCGACCAGCGATGAGAAGACCTCGCCCAGGTCACGGCCCGCCGCCTCGAAGGCGAGCGGGGCGAGCGAGGTCTCGGTCATGCCGGGTGCCACGTTGCCCTCGAGGAACATGGGCCCCTCGGGGGTCACCATCATGTCCACGCGGGACAGGTGACGCAGCCCCAGCGCCTTGTGGGCGGCGACGGCGAGTTCCCGTGCGGCGGCGAGCTCGTCGTCGGGCAGTTCTGCCGGCGTGACGAAGCGGGTGGCCCCCGCGGTGTAGCGCGACTCGTAGTCATAGACGCCGGATTCCGGGCGGATCCCCACGGGGGGCAGCGCCACCGGTCCGTCGCCCTCGTCGAGGACCGTGACGGCGACCTCACTCCCCGCCAGGAACTGCTCGATGACGGCGACCGCCCCATAGGCGTAGGCGGCCACCAGCGCACCGGGGAGCGAGGCGGGGTCGTCGACCTTGGTGACCCCGAGGGCGGAACCGGAGCGCGATGGCTTCACGATGAGCGGGTAGCCGAGCTGCTGGCCGATCGACTCCATGAGCGTGGGCGCCCCCAACTCGCGGAAGATGTCGTGCGGGAGGGCGATCTGTCGCGGTGCGGCCAGGCCCGCGGCGCGAACCACCGAGGTCGCGATGGACTTGTCGAAGGTCAGTCGCGAAGATGCCCCGGTCGGGCCGACGAACGGCACATCCAGCACCTCGAGCACCTCGCGGAGCGCGCCGTCCTCGCCGAGGCCGCCGTGCAGCATGGGCACGACGACGGGGGCCTCGGTGCCACGGATCAGTTCGACGAGGTCTGCGTTGACGTCCGTCTCGACGACGGTGCGCCCTGCAGCACGGAGTGCCTGGGCGACGCGCCTCCCGGAGCGCAGCGACACGTCCCGCTCGTGGCTGAGCCCTCCTGCGATCACGATGACGGTCACGGCATGTCTCCTTGTCAGGTGAGGTCTGGGGCCGGCCCAGAGGGCGTGCGGCGTTCGATGGGGGAGGTGCGCACGCCGAAGGTGGCCATGACCTCGAGCTCGTGGCGCACCACGTCGGCGAAGCGTTCCACGCCGATCCGGATACGGTCTGCGGGCGGGAAGCAGTAGGACAGGCGCACGTTGCGGGCGCCTTGGCCGTCGGCGTAGAAGGCGGAGCCGGGCACGAAGGCGACCCGGGCGTTGACGCCGCGGGGGAGCATCGCCTGGGAGTCGAGGCCCTCGGGCAGGGTGACCCACACGAAGAAGCCGCCAGCGGGGTGCGTCCAGGAGGTGCCAGCCGGCATGACCTCGGTCAGCGTGCTGAGCATGGCGTCGCGGCGCTCCCGGTACATGTCGCGGAAGACGTCGACCTGGCCCCTCCAGTCGTGGTTCGTGAGGTAGTTGCCGATGGCGAACTGGCTGAACACCGGTGGGCACAGCGTCGCCGACTCCTGTGCGAGCACCAACTTCTCCCGCACGGCATGGGGCGCGAGCACCCAGCCGACGCGGAAGCCCGGCGCGAACGTCTTGGAGAAGGAACCCAGGTAGATGACCTCATCATCGAGCGAGCGCATCGCGGGGATGGGGTCTGCGTCGAGGGACAGCAGCCCGTAGGGGTTGTCCTCGACGACGAGGACGCCCGCGCTGTGGCAGGTCTCGACCACCTCGCGACGGCGGGCGAGCGGTTGCGTCACGCCGGAGGGGTTGTTGTAGTTGGGGATCGTGTAGAGGAACTTGATGCGCTTGCCCTCGGCCTGCACCC
Organism: Propionibacterium sp.; assembly: GCA_012837465.1. GTDB lineage: Bacteria > Actinomycetota > Actinomycetes > Propionibacteriales > Propionibacteriaceae > Arachnia. The sequence continues at coordinate 4,569 of DURG01000027.1, forward strand.
GGGCGATGGTCTCGCGCAGGGCCTCGGGGTTGATGCCGTCCTCGTCGGAGGCGACGTGCACCACCTCGACCTGGTAGCTGAGGAACGTGCCCAAGGCGCCCACGTACGACGGCGACTCGGCCAGGATGACGTCTCCGGGGTCGCAGAAGATGCGTGTGACAAGGTCGAGGCCCTGCTGGGAGCCGGCGGTGACCACCACGTCGTCGGGATGGGCGGTGATGCCCTCGAGGGCCATGACGTCGAGGATCTGTTCGCGGAAGCCGGGTTCGCCCTGACCGGAGCCGTACTGCATGACCTGCATGCCGCGCGTGCGGATCATCTCGGCCATGGATTCGGCGATGTCGCCCAGGGGGAGGTCGGCGATGTTGGGCATGCCGCCGGCCAGCGAGACGATCTCGGGGCGGTTGGCGACGGCGAACAGGGCGCGGACGGCGGAGACGCGCATGCCGTTGGTGCGCTCGGCATAGTTGTCGACGAACCGGTCCAGCCGGGTGTCGTGGCGCAGGGGCTGCTCGGTCACTGTCCCAGTTCCTCCTTGAAGCGGTCCAGCGTGGCGGAGATGGTGGCGCGGCTCTGGTCCGTGACCGACACCAGCAGCAGGCCCACCTCATGGACGACCTCGCCGCAGGCCACCTCGCCGGTGTCCTCTGACAAGCCGCAGTAGCGTCCGCTCTCGCGCGCCGTCTCGCTCGCGGTGGAGATGCCCGCATTGGTGAGGAAGGTCGTCACGTCCGTTTCCGGCCACGTCATGACGAACACGACGGTGTCCTCGCCGTCGGTGTAGTCCGCTTGGGCGATCCGCAGGTCGGAGGTCTCATCCCCATTGTTCGACTGACCTCGAACGTATCGGTCGACCATCACCGGCGGTTCCATCGGGAACGCTGGGGAGGGCGTGGGGGAGGGGGTCGGGGTGGGCTCCGGCGGATCAGGCGTGCCGAGCCTGGCGCCGATGACGCCGGCCAACAGCATCAGCGCGGCCACCGTCAGGGCCAGTACGGGCTTGACCCAAGGTGGCATGGGCGGCGTCGACCCCTCCGGCGGCTGGGCAGGCGAGACTGCCTTCCAGTCGTCGGTGGGGGTCGGTTGGCCGCCGGGCTGCGTCATCAGGACAGCTCGTCGATCGCCTTCATGAGCGCCTTCTTGGTCTTGGCACCCGACAGGGAGTTGACGACGCGGCCCTTCTGGAAGAACTGCAGCGTCGGCAGCGACAGGACGCCCTGCGCCGCGGCGAGGTTCGGGTTGGCGTTGGTGTCGACCTTCACGAACTTCACGTCGGCGTACTGCGCGTCGAGTTCGTCGAGGATGGGCGCCATCTGCTTGCAGGGCGCGCACCAATCGGCCCAGTAGTCCACGATCACCAGGCCGTCGGCCATCAGGACCTCATCGGCGAACGTGGATTCGGTCACATCGGTCATTGCCACGGATTTCTCCTTCGTCACGACTGGCGGAAGCATGCCCCGCAATTGGGCTGCCTTGCAGCTTACGGGGTCGACGAGACTGCTCGCTGCAGGCTCACCAGCGCACCAGCTTACGCCTGTGCGTCCTCCAGGTCCTGCAGGTACCGCTCCGCGTCGAGCGCGGCGGAGCAACCCGTGCCGGCTGCGGTGACTGCCTGGCGGTAGGTGTGGTCCACGAGGTCGCCGCAGGCGAAGACGCCGGGGAGGTTGGTGGCGGTGCCGCGGCCCTCGACGAGGACGTAGCCCTCGGCATCGAGGTGCACCTGGTCCGTGACCAGCTGCGAGCGGGGATCGTGGCCGATGGCGACGAACACGCCATTGACCTCGAGGTCGCGGTCCTCACCGGTGACGGTGTCGGTCAGCGTGATGGACTGGACGGAGTTCTCGCCGTTGATGGACTTGACGGTGCTGTTCCACGCGAAGTCGATCTTGGGGTCGCGCATCGCACGGTCGGCCATGATCTGGGAGGCACGCAGTTCGTCGCGGCGGTGCACGATGACGACGCTGGAGCCGAAGCGGGAGAGGAAGGTGGCCTCCTCCATGGCGGAGTCGCCGCCGCCGATGACGGCGATGGGCTTGTCGCGGAAGAAGGCGCCGTCACAGGTGGCGCACCAGGACACGCCGCGGCCGGAGAGGCGGTCCTCGCCCTCGACGCCGAGGCGGCGGTAGCCAGAACCCATGGCGAGGATCACGGTCTTGGCGCGGTACTCGGTGTCGTCGGAGTCCTTGACGACCTTCACCTCGCCGGTCAGTTCGACGGCGGTCACGTCGTCGGTGATCAGCGTGGCGCCGAAACGCTCGGCCTGCTTGCGCATCTCCATCATGAGGTCCGGGCCGTCGATGCCTTCGGCGAAGCCGGGGTAGTTCTCGACCTCGGTGGTGTTCATGAGCGCGCCACCGGAGTCGAGGGCACCCTCGAACACGATGGGGTTGAGGCTGGCGCGAGCTGCGTAGATGGCGGCGGTGTAGCCGGCCGGGCCGGAGCCGATGATGATGACGTCGTGGATCTCAGACATGCAATCTTCCTGGGGAGCTGGGGAACTCAACCCATCCTATGACCTACCGGAGGGTTTCCACGCACCCGTCAGCCACGGGCGAAAATACCCCAGGGGGTTATATGGATCTCAGGGTTGGCCCCGATGCCCCCGACCCCTTGAGCGACTAGGGTCGGAGCATGTCGGATGAAGTGCAGCGTGAAGACCTCGAAGCCGCCCTCGGCGTACGTCAGGAGATGGGCGCCGAGATCGAACCTGCGCTGGTCGACTCCCTGGCCCGGAAGGTCGAGGCCACCGTCGAGCGCAGGTTCCGCGCCGAAATGGCCGCGAGCAAGCAGGATGCGGAGGCCGCTAAGGCCGGGCAGGGCGGGCGCATCACCGTCGCGATCGTGTCGCTGGTGATGGCCATCCCCCTGACGGCGATCTCCGCCAGCTTCGCCGGCATCTTCGGCATGGTGCTCATCTGGACCGGCATCGTGCTGGTCAACGTGGCCCTTGCGTTGCGCCGGCCCGGCAGCTGACGGCTAGGAGTTCCAGCTCGAGCGGTACGAGAACACCTCGTCCACCGCTTCCGCGGGGACCTCTTCAAGCGTCTTCCACCGCCACTGCGGATCGTTGTCCTTGTCGACGAGCAGGGCGCGGACACCTTCGACGAAGTCCACCGGGATGACGGACTCTGCCAGGCGAAGGTCCTGATCCAACACCTCGCTGAGTTGGAGCTTCTCGGCCCGTAGGAGCGCGCGCAGTGCCACGTGGACGGCGAAGGGGGAGCGGGCCCGGAGGTCGCGGCCGGCTTGCTGGGCGGCCTCATCCGGGTGCGCCTCAAGTGCGCGGGCGATCTCCACCGCATCGTCGGACTCGTAGCATTCCTGGATCCAGGTCGCGTCGAAGAGCGGCGCGGGCAGCGGGCCGTCGGCCGACTCATCGGCGAGGTTCAGCAGGAGGGCGTCGCCGCCGCTGAACGTGGCGGAGGTCAGCGCGATGTGCTTGCCGATGGCGCCGGCACGGGAGAGTTGGGTGAGGATGCCGACATCGGGGAAGAAGCCGATCTTCGTCTCGGGCATGGCCATCACGGTGTCGGCGTAGACGATGCGTCGATCGGCGTGCGCGCCGAGGCCCAGGCCGCCGCCCATCGTGACGCCGCGCATGAAGCTGGTCACCGGCTTGGGGTAGTTGGCGATCATGATGTCGAGGGCGTACTCGGTCTCGAGGAACGACAGGAAGTTGCGGTCCTCTGCCACCACCTTGGCAAGCGCCCGCACGTCGGCACCCGCGCAGAAGCCGCGCTCGCCGTTGCCTGCGATCTCGACGGCGGTCACGTCGTCGTCGTGGCGCCAGGCGGTGAAGGCCTCGTACATCGCAGTCATCATGTCGTGCGTCAGGGCGTTGATCGCCTGCGGCCGGTTCAGGGTGATGCGGGCGATGCCATCGGTCACGTCGGTGAGGATGAAGTCGGACATGCGCCCCAGCCTAGTGCCGCCCACCCGTGCGGGGGTAGGCGGATGCATTTCGCGCAGGTCAGATGAGCCTGAGGCCGGGATTCATCCGGTGCAGCACGGCGCGCGCGGTGTCCTCGTCGATCACCAGATCGGTCGCGACGCCGGCGCGGAGTGCGCCCAGTACCGGGGCGGTCTTGGCGAGGCCCGCCACCACGCAGAACCGGCGGGGGATGAGCTTCAGTTCGGCCGGCGACATGCCGGTGGAGCGCTTGTTGATCTCCAGGTCCCGGTAGGAGCCGTCCTCGCGGATCATCACGGTGCACACGTCGCCCACGACGCCCTGGTTGACGAGGTAGCGCTGGTCCGCAGGGCTCAGGTAGTTCGAGGAGTAGACGTGGCTCTGGAGTTCCGCCGCCAGGCCGCCGACGCCGAACAGGGCGATCGTGGTGCTTGCACGCACGTCGAGGATGTGCAGGGTGGAGCGCTCGCGCCACATGGCGTCGCGGGTATCGGGGTTGTCGAAGAAGGCGGGCAGGGCCATGAGTTGCTGTTGGGCCTGGAATGCGTCGGCGAACTGGCGCACTATCGAGCCGACGTAGGGCAGGCCCGTCGTCTGGGAGTTGGCGCCGCCGTTGAGCCCGCACACCGTGACGCCGCGCACGTCGCGCGGCTGCAGGTGGCCCGCGATCGCAGACACGGTGGTACCCCAGGCGATGCCGATGGTGTCGTCGTCCTGGACGGCATCGGTGACGAGGCCGGCGGCGAGGCGCGCGACCTGGTCGAGACGGTAGATCTCCGACGCCCCGGGACGGACCTGGACGATGTGTGCGTCGACGTTGAAGGCGTTCTTGAAGTAGGTGGAGAGGCGAGAGAGGGGCCGGTTGGGCTCGGCGATGGTGATCCGGACGAGGCCGCGGTCGCGTGATTCCTTGAGCAGCCGTGACACGGTGGAGCGCGAAACGCCCATCTGGTTGGCGATGGATTCCATGGTCTCGGCCTGCACGTAATACTTGCGGGCGACGCTGAGCAACTGCTCGGTCTCGGTGTCGTTCATGGCTCAGCCCCTAGTCAGCTAGCGTTTCAGACGCATTCCGCGGCAACGCGTGCCTCATCATAACCCTCCGGTGCACGAACGTGCAGGAGGCTTGACCTATTCGTGCAGAGAGAGGGGCCGAGGGTGTGGCTTGGACTCGGATGCAGCGCGGCCCTATACTTGCCACGCACTTCGGGGCATTAACTCAATTGGTAGAGTGCCACCTTTGCAAGGTGGAAGTTAGGGGTTCGAGTCCCCTATGCTCCACGGCTGAACTCCCTAGTCAAACGCCTTTGACTAGGGAGTTTACTTGTTTCAACTTGGACCCAAGTGCCCTCAGAGAGACAAAACAGAGCTTTCAGATCGCACGTTCATCGCACGCGCCAGCGGCAGTCTGGCCGGGTTCCTACTCACACCTTCAGCCACAAGAGCGATGCGGACCACCGGCTGGCAGTTCAGGAGCGCGCCAGGAAATGCGGATGTGCCTGGACCGGTCCCCGATCGGTGGGTGGGATGAGACGTGCTGTCTGCTCCCGATCGCCTCTCTCCGTGTAAAGGTTCTCTTGACGAGGGCAAGGTGTAAAGGTAGTCTTTACACATGGAGATCCTTGGTTCGGCGCGTAAGCACGGGATCACGGATGCAGAGATCGAACACGCTTGGCGCCACGCCGTAAGGCTTGTCGAGTATGAATACAACGGTCAGGAACGCCTGTTGGTGATCGGGCCTGACCAGCACGGACGCTTGCTGGAACTCGTTGCTGTGCTGCAGATGAACCGACTCGGATCATCCACGCTGATCGACTACGACCGAAGTTCTACGACTACCTGAGGTGAGGTGAACGCCATGACCATCAAGACACACAATGACTCGACCGGGCTGGACCAGCTAGACGTCCGTGCGAACCCAGCCCGCGACGCCGCGCACTTCCGCCGGATTCTCGCTGCCCGGAAGGCAGTGGCGGATGCTGAGCAGGAACTGCGAGACGCAGTACATGAGGCCCGTGAGGCCGGCGACTCCTGGACCGTTATCGGGGCCGCGCTCGACACGACCCGTCAGGCTGCCTATCAGCGCTTCGGTCGCGACTGAACCGTCGCAGTTCAGAGGGCCCCTCTCACGCTGGGTGTCGGCCGCGGCGAGTGCCGGCGGACACTGGCCGGGTGCCGTCGGCTCAGCGCGAGGCCTGGATGCTGGCCGGACGGCTCTACCAGCGCGTTCCGGGCGGATGGACGATTGTCGGTGGGCAGATGGTGCAGTTCCATGGGTGGCGCGCAGGGACTGTTCCGACCCGAACGACAACCGATCTTGACGCCGGGATTGCCGCCCGGGCCAATTCGTCGGCGTTTCTGTCCATCTCGGGCGCGGTCCAGGAGCTGAGGCTTCGGCCGGTTCTCCACCCCAGCGGTGTCGAGCATCGGTGGTACAAGAAACTCAACGGTGGAGGCGAGGTTCGGGTTGACACCACTACCGGGGGTCATCCCGGTTTTTGAGGGGGGTGACACCCGATAGTGGACATCTATCCGGTCGGCGTCTCAGCCTGGATCCACCGGTGCCGTGCAGCAACCGAGGCCCACTTCCGGGTCCCGAGTGCCGATGGAAAGGCCCCGCACGCATCGCCAAGCGTTGCAACGACCTGGCCTTTCCGTCGGTGTATCGAGGGACTTGACCACCATGGACACGCAGCGGGCCGCATTCATCTGATGCGGCTGGCGTGGGCTGGTTGTCCCTCGATACACCTCGCGGAATGCCCTGTCGGAGGGTCGCTGTGGGCGGCCGCGAGGCACTCGGGACCCGACACCTGGCCGCCGCTCCCCGCCTCCGCCCGAGACCTCGACGCCGTGACGACAGCGGTGTCCTGCAAGGCCCGCCATGTCTCCGCCGACCACGGTGATAACCTGCTACTCCCTACGACGAGCTGGCCTGCGCGGCAGGTTGTCACCGGCCGTCAGCTGAGGCCGTAGGCCTTGTGCAACAGGACGATCGGGTGGACCGTCTCCACGCCGCTGGAGTTCTCGATCTGCCAGCGGCAGGTCTCGGTGTCGCACGCGGCGAGGCCGTCGTTGTTGGCCTTGACCATGTCGAACAGCGGCTTGCCGACGGCCTGGGCGATCTCGTACTTCTCCTTCTTCAACCCGTAGGTGCCCGCAATGCCGCAGCAGGTGACGTTGCTGTCGATCACCTCGAGGCCCGGGATCATGCGGAGCAGGTCCGATGCGGGCGTACCCATTCCCTGGCTCTTCAACTGGCACGGCGCGTGGTAGGGCAGGCGCATGTTGACCGGCTTGAAGTCGGTGGGCAGCTCGCCCGCCTCGTACAGCTCCATCAGGAACTCGGAGATCTCGCGGATGCGGGTGCCGACGTCGAGGAGCTCGGGGTCGTGGATGCCCAGGATTTCGTGCGCCTCGTGCTTCAGCATGCCGGTGCAGCTACCGGCGGTGCTGATGATCGTGAGGTCGGTGCCGGGCTTGCGGAGTTGGTCGACGAGGCGGCGCACAGAGGCGCTGGCCTGCTCGAACAGGCCGTTGCTCTGCTCGGCGAGGCCGCAGCAGCCCTGCTTGGGGACGAGCACCTCGTAGCCCAGGAACTCGAGCACCTCGATGGCCTTCTTCGCCGCGTCCACCTCGAAGTAGCCGCCTGCGCAGCCGTGGAAGTACACGAGCGCGCCGCGCGTGGGGGCCTTCGTCGGCTTGGGCCGCTTCTTCAGCCAGGTGTGGAGCGACTGCGTCCGCGCCGTGGGCATCGGGGCGCCGCGGTGCACGCCCACGACCTTCTCCATCACGGTGCGGGCCAGCTTGTTGTCCAGCACCGCGTTCGCGATGGGAGCCACCGGCGTCATCGCCTTGCCCATGAGGACGGTCTGCGTGATCATCCGGTCTCGCACCGGGACGCCGTCCTCGGCCTTCATCACGGCCCGGGCGAGTGAGTTGATCTCGGCGACGTTGACTCCCTGCGGGCACACGACGGTGCACGTGCCGCAACTGGAGCAGTAGTCGACGGAGTGGTCGACCGATTCACCATCGCGGAAGCGCTCCGCCTGGGGGCCGACGAACTTCGGGCCGGGGAACAGCGGCGTGACCGCCGAAACCGGGCAACTCGTCTCGCAGATCGTGCACTTGACGCACTGGTCGAGGCTCAACCGCTGGAGTTCGGTGTTCAGGCGGTCGCGCAGGCCCTGGGCCCTCTCATCACGTGACTTCTGGCTCATCGTGCACCTCCGGTGATGTGGTCGGCGGCCCGGATGGCCGTGGCGACGGCGACGCCGTCGCCGGACTTGTCGCGCCACCGCTCGGCGCCGGCGATGATGCCGCCGGCGACGTACAGGTTCTCGTGCGCGACCCCCCGCTCACCGACGGGGCGGCCTGCGTCGTCGACGCGCACCCCCACCTCGAACAGCGGGTGCGGGCCCCAGTACTTCTCGGTGATCAGTTCGCCCGCGTCGGTCGCCGTCAGCGGCAGGCCGAAGACCGGCTCGCTGATGGTGCCGTAGGAGTCGACGCTGAGCGCGCCGCTCTCGAAGCCGCCGGGCGCGAACACGACCGCGTCGGCAGCAAGTTCGCGGGGGCCACCGGCTGCGGCGAGCGTCACGCTGGCGACGCGTCCGCCGTCGGGGGTGAAGCCGGTGACGTGGCTGCCCTGGATGAACCGGACGCCCGCGGCGCGGACCAGGGCGAGCAGCGCTTCGTAGAGGCGCAGGCCGGGGACCGACGGCGGGGGCAGTGGGATTTCGCAGACGGGGCGCCCGACGATGTCCTGGACCTGCTGCCACACGCCGCGGCGCCGGATGCCGAGCACGGCCGGCACCGCGACCACGTCGCCCTTGCCGGCGGCCTTGGCCACAGCGCGGGCGAACGTTGCGGCGAAGGCCTCGTCGTCCATGGAGCGGGCGTAGGTCAGCGGGGACGGGTCGGCCTCGCCCGGGCGGGCCTGCAGGTCGATCCACGCGGAGTTCGCGGCCAGCCTCGTGCCGTCGGGCGCGGTGGTGCGGGCGAGGTTCCCGGCGATGAGGTCGGCGGGGAAGTCCTTGAGCTGGCGGACTCCGACGACGGCGTAGGTGAGGCCCTTCGATACACCCCCTCGTTCCTCGGGGGCACTCAGGGACCGGGCGTGGGCGTCTCGTGCTTCGGGGGCACTCAGGGATCGGGGGGCGGCGCCTCGTTGCTCGTGGGCGCTGAGGGAGCGGGCGTCGCCGGCGACCATGGACGGCTGGGCCAACGCGGTCGGGCGGAGCGCGCCGACCGCGGTGGGGAGGTGGAGATTGGTCGACGGGTCGCCCGTGAGCAGCTCTGGCCCGAGTTGCTGGCCGAGCCAGATCACGGCGGCGGCCACCTCGTCGGCGCCGATGCTGGCGTAGGGGTGCTCGTCGGGCAGCGAGGCGATCGCCTCGAGGGGGCGGGTGACGCGCTCGGGGCTGTAGCCGAGGATGTCGATGGTGCCCTGCGACAGTTGCAGGCCGCCCGGGCCCTTCGTCGCCAGGGTCACGGACTGCCCGGCGCGGGCGAGACGGAGTGCAGCGGTGAGGCCGGCGAGCCCGGCCCCGATGACGACGACGCGGCTCATCGCACGACCTCTTCCTCAGGCTCGGGCAGGTGCTCGACGTCGAGCGTGCCCGAGAAGATCCAGTGATCCAGCGCGGTCTGGCGGACCTGCTGGCCGTACAGGATGGGCCACAGGCCGATCCAGCGGTGCTTCAGGAACAGCCTCAGCAGGCCCGAGGCGCGCTCGGCGTCGATGACCTGCTCCGAGCAGGCGATGCCCGCCGCGCGGGCGGCGCAGAAACCGCCCTGACAAGGGCCCATGCCGAGCCTCAGTTGGCGACGGAGGTCGTCGAGGGTGGCGTTCGGCTGCTCCTTCAGCGACTTCACGAACATGGAGCGGTTCATCAACTCGCACTCGCAGATGATCTGCTCGTCGAGGCGGTCCTTCTCGCGGTCCTCGAGCCGGTGGGTGACGGCATAGAGCTTGCGGTCCTCGCTGCCGGGGATCACCTCGTCGGCCGTGGTGCACTTGCGTTCCTCGCCGAGTTGGCGGTCCATCATGTCGACGATGTGCTCGGCCATGAGGCGGTAGGTGGTGAGCTTGCCGCCGCCGATGGTGAGCATGCCGCCCAGGCCGTCGCTCTGCGAGTGGTCGATGATCGCCATGCCGCGGCTCATGTGGCGGGTGTCGTCGACGGAGACGCGGCTGTCGCGGATCAGCGGGCGGGAGCCGGCCCAGGCGTGGAGGGCGCGCGACTTCCGGAAGCCGGGGATCATCGCCTCGCCGGCGTCGAGCATCTGCTGGACCTCGTCGCGGGGGATGGGCAGGTGGTCGGGATCCGTCTCGTGCACGTCGGTGGTGCCGATCACGGAGACGGTGTGGATGGGCACGAGGATGTCGCCATCGGTGGGGTGCACGCAGCGGTTGATGACCGTGTTCACCAGGCGGTGGTTCATCGCGACCATGATGCCGCGGCCCGGCACGACGGCGACGGGATCCGCCCCGGCCATCGCGGAGATCTGGCCCGCCCAGGGGCCGGCGCAGTTGAGGACGAAGGTGCAGTCGATGCGCACGTCCTCGCCGCCCTTCTCGTCGCGGCACAGGACGGAGGCCACGCGGTCACCGTCGCGTTCGATCTTGACCACGCGGTGGTAGGTGAGGATCTTGGCGCCGTGCGCCTCGGCGGAGCGGGCGGCGCCCCAGACGAGCTGCCAGCCGTCGACCGAGCCGTCGGCGACCTCGATCGCGCGCTTGATGCGCGGGTCGAGGCGGGGTTCGCGGCGCAGGGCCTCGGCGACGGGGATCTCGGTGGCGGGCACCCCGGTGGCGGCGGCGCCGGCGAGGAACTTGTCCGC
>DURG01000352.1 GCA_012837465.1 Propionibacterium sp.
CGAGGCCGCCCTGGGAGGCGAACACGGCGTAGCGGCTGGGGTCGCCCGGATCCGACTCCTCGTAGAGGTGTACCAGCGGGCTGAGGCCGTGGCGCAGGGACCAGCCGAGGTGGCGGGCCAGCGCGGCTGGTGAGTCGATGGCATCGATGGTGTTCATGATGGGGCGCAGGGGTTCGGCGCCGAGTTCCTGGATGCGTTCGGTGTCCATGAACGATGAGTAGAGCGCGGCGATGCGGCCCTCGTCGGTGCCCGGCTCGCCCTGCTGCTCCTCGATGATGGCGCGCACGTGCAGTTCGGCGGCGTTGTGCAGGTCCACGAAGCCGCCGGCCGACGACTGGTCGGGCTCGATCTGCGCGGTGCGCAGCCAGGTGCCGTTCACGTGCCGGAAGAGGTCGTCCTGCGGACGGACGGCGCTGTCGAAGTGCTCAGGTGAGATCGCTTGGGTCATGCCGGCCACCATACCGGCGTCAGCCAACGGACCAGTTGACCTCGATGGCGTCCGGGTCGGTGCCGAGCAGGTCGGCGCGGGCCTCGACGCGGCTCGTGACGGGGCGCCCCTCGGAGCGGCCGCCGTCGGCGTAGTCGAACGAGAGTTGCGTGGTCATCGGCACCCGGACGAGCGCGACGCCCTGGTCGGCGGCGGTGAGGGTGGGGGAGGCCTCGGCCCAAGGGTTGTTCGTGAGCCGCCACTGGGCCGAGGAGTCGACGACCCCCTGCCCGGCCCGGGAGCCGGCGCGGTTGGGGCAGCCATCGGGGGCCATGGAGCGCTGCGCGATGCAGGCGTTCAGCGAAGTGCGGGCGGCGTCGATGAGCGCCTCCTCACCGACGGTGGTGAGTTCGGGGACGACGTTGACCGAGTACGGCACGTCGCGGCCCAACCCGGGGACCTCGAGGTCGCTGCTGTCCGAGTAGTCGATGAACGGCAGCCCGGTCGTGACCTCGTACCTGCCGGGCAGCACCTCATAGGGCTGGTCGGAGTCGATGGCCTGGCCGTTGACCCGCAGCGGGATGCGCTGGCCGCCGGGCACCGAGAACTCGGCGGTGACGGTGGTGCGGGCCAACTGGTACTCGCCGGCGTCGGTCAGGGTGAGCAACATCGTCGTCTCATGGGGCTGGCCGTCGAGGTGGTAGCGCACCGGCACCTCGGTGGGGGTGGCGCCCTCGGTGAGCACCTCGACGTCGGTGATGGGCAGCCCCTCGCGGGCCTGGTTGAACACCCGGCTGGTGAGCAACGCCCGCGAGCCGGTGCCGCCGGTGGGTCCCATCGCCAGCGCCCGGCGCACCTGACCGGTGCTGAGCGCGGTGAAGTACTCCTGGACGATCTCCTCGGGAGTCTGGGAGGTCACGGGCGGGGGCTCGTTGCTGGGCGCCGACGTCGGGCGCACGATGGTGTCCGGGTCGATGACGACGGGGCGGAAGTAGTTGACGTAGACCACGCCGATGGTGACGCCCAGCGTGAGGAGGCTGACCGCCCCCCACAACAGGGCCTTGAAGGGAAGGGGGCGCTTCGTGGCCTCGTCCTCGATGACGGGGGCGACGAAACGGCTCTGGTCGCGGGAGCGGGTGAGCGCCGACTGCATGCCGATGGCGTCGAAGGCGCCGGTCGACAGGGGCGGCGCCTCGTTGTCGGTGAGCGGGCGTACCGGGGTGGTGGGGGAGGTCGGTGTGTCAGGGGGCACGGGCGGCTGCCAGCCGCCCGGTTGCCCCTGCGTCATCGCTCGTCCGCCTCCCATGTGTCGGGCCCGGCGAGCACTGCGGCGAGCGCTGCCTCGGAGTCCTCCGGCTGCAGCGACGCGATCTGGTCCCGCACCAGGTCATCATAACTGGGCCGCTCGACGCGTCGGAAGATGCCCACCGGCGCCTGGCGCAGGATGCCGGGCTCCGTCAGGCGGGCCAGCGCGAAGGCCAGCGACGGATCCTCACGGGTCTCGTCGTGGACGACGATCGAGGATTCGTCGATCTCGGACGTCTTCGCGATGCTGATGTCGCCGTCGGCGCCCCGCACGACGGCGAACTCGCCCGCACCGAACGTGATGGGCTCGCCGTGGACCAGCTTGATGAGCAGGCCCTCGGGGCCCTTCAGCGTGCTGAAGGCGTCGTCGTTGAAGATGGGGCAGTTCTGGTAGATCTCCACCAGCGACGTGCCGCGGTGCTCGGCGGCCGCGGTGAGCACCTCGGTGAGGTGCTGGCGGTCCGAGTCGATCGTGCGGGCGACGAACGTGGCCTCCGCGCCCAGCGCGAGCGTGATGGGGTTGAAGGGGGTGTCCACCGAGCCGTACGGCGACGACTTGGTGAGCTTGCCCAGCTCCGAGGTGGGGGAGTACTGGCCCTTGGTGAGGCCGTAGATCCGGTTGTTGAACAGCAGGATCGTGAGGTTGACGTTGCGGCGCAGCGTGTGGATGAGGTGGTTGCCGCCGATCGACAGGGCGTCGCCGTCGCCGGTGACCACCCAGACGTTGAGGTCCGGGCGGGCCAGTGCCACGCCCGTCGCGATCGCCGGCGCGCGGCCGTGGATCGAGTGCATGCCGTAGGTGTCCACGTAGTAGGGGAACCGCGACGAGCAGCCGATGCCGGAGATGATGACGGTGTTCTCGCGCTTGATGCCGAGCGTGCCCATCATCGACTGGAAGGTCGACAGCACGGCGTAGTCGCCGCATCCGGGGCACCAGCGGACCTCCTGATCCGAGGTGTAGTCCTTCTTACCGAGTGGTTCGAGGCTCAGGGGCACTCCAGCCAGACCCGACATCAGTTGTCCTCCTTGGCGGCTTCTTCTTCGGTGGCGTCGATTTCGGCGCTGAGGTCGACCTCGAGCTCGGTGAGCGAGATCGGCAGCCCGCGGACGCGCGAGTAGCGGGTGATGTGCTTGGCGTGGCGGGCCTGCAGCACGACGGCGAGCTGACCGAGGTTCATCTCGGGCACCACGACCTTGTCGTAGCTGTGCAGGATGTCGCCGAGGTTGTCGGGCATCGGGTTGAGGTGGCGCAGGTGGGCCAGCGCCACCTTCCGGCCGGACAGCCGCACGCGGCGGGCGGCGGCCGTGATGGGGCCGTAGGTGGAGCCCCAGCCCAACACGAGGACCTTGGCGTCGCCGGTGGGATCGTCGACCTCCAGATCCGGGATGTCCTGCACCACGGCGCGCAGCTTGGCGCGGCGCATCAGCGTCATCTTCTCGTGGTTGTCAGGGTCGTAGGAGATGTTGCCGCCGCCGTCGGCCTTCTCCAGGCCGCCGATGCGGTGCTCCAGCCCCGGGGTGCCGGGGATGGCCCAGGCGCGGGCGAGGGTGTCGTCGTCGCGCTTGTAGGGGAGGAAGACGTCCTCGCCCTTGGCGTTGGTGCCGTTGACCTCGGTGGCGAAGCCGGGCTCGATGGGCTCGATCTCGCTCAGATCGGGCAGCATCCAGGGCTCTGCGCCGTTGGCGAGGTAGCCATCGGACAGCATGATCACCGGCGTGCGGTACTTCACCGCGATGCGGACGGCCTCGAGCGCGGTGTCGAAGCAGTCGGTCGACGACTTGGCGGCCAGCACCGGCAGTGGGGATTCGCCGTTGCGGCCGTACATGGCCTGCAACAGGTCCGCCTGCTCGGTCTTGGTGGGCATGCCCGTCGAGGGGCCGGAACGCTGCACGTTGACGACGACGAGAGGCAGCTCGGTCATCACGGCCAGGCCGATGGTCTCCGACTTCAGCGACATGCCGGGGCCCGACGTCGTGGTGACGCCCAGCGAGCCCGCGAATGACGCTCCCAGCGCGGCGCCGACGGCGGCGATCTCGTCCTCGGCCTGGAACGTCATGACGCCCAGGTCCTTCCGGCGCGACAGCTCGTGGAGGATGTCGGAGGCGGGGGTGATGGGGTAGGAGCCCAGGAAGAGTTGCAGGCCCGCCTTGTGGGCGCCGGTCATGAGGCCGTAGGCGGTGGCGAGGTTGCCGGAGACCTGGCGGTAGCGGCCCTTCGGAACCGGCGCCGGCGCGACGGTGTACTGCACCTCGAAGGCCTCGGTGGTCTCGCCGTAGGCGTGGCCGGCCTTGAAGGCGGCGATGTTCGCGTCGCGGATGTCGGGAGCCTGGGCGAACTTCTCGCTGAGGAACCGCAGCGTCCCGTCGATGGGGCGCGAATAGAGCCAGCTGAGCAGGCCGAGGGCGAACATGTTCTTGGTGCGGGAGGCCTCCTTGCGGCCCAGCCCGAAGCCCTCTACGGCGCCCTGCGCGAGGCCGGTCAGGTCGAGGGTGTGCACGGAGTAGTTGGCAAGCGACCCGTCCTCGAGCGGGTTGGATTCCCAGCCCACCTTCTTGAGGTTGCGGGGCGTGAAGTCTGCGGTGTCGACGATGATCACGCCACCCGTCGGGAGGTCCTTGAGGTTGGCCTTCAGCGCGGCGGGGTTCATGGCCACCAGCACGTCGGGGCGGTCGCCGGGGGTCACGATGTCGAAGTTCGCGAAGTGCAGCTGGAAGCTGGACACGCCGTGCAGGGTGCCCTGCGGGGCGCGGATCTCGGCGGGGAAGTTGGGCAGCGTGGCGATGTCGTTGCCGAAGGCCGCCGTCTCAGCCGTGAATCTGTCGCCGGTGAGTTGCATGCCGTCGCCGGAGTCGCCGGCGAAGCGAATGACCACCCGATCGAGCGAGAGCTGGTCTGCCACTGTGTGTTTACCTCTTGTCATGTCGCTGGGACGTCCTCGGCAAGTCTAGACCCGTGCCACGAATCGGCCAGTGTTGTGCTTGGGCCTGGTCCCTGAGCGTCCGCCAGCGAGCTTGCGAGCCAGCGGACGACGAAGGGCCTCCGCCGCGAAGACCGGCCGACACCCCGGCGGCCAGCCCGCGCCCCAGCTTCGGTGCGGACAGCCACGCGCCCGCCCAACCACAGCAGCGGACCAAGCCACCAACCACACCGAAGAATCCGGATGCGGCCGATCCAAGGGTGACTGCAGTTCGCGATCCAGCTGTGACCCGGGCTGTGGGTGACTGTCTTGGGCTCGCTGCTGACGGGAACTGAACCGTTGTCGGTACAGAAGTCCTCAGCCAAGTCAGCCGGCCAGGTGTGAAGGAAGCAGGCCAAGCAACGGTGTCGGCGCGTAACCAAGCACCACTCCCGAAGGTTCAAAGCAGGGGCTGATGGGGGCCCGACAGGGTTAGGGCGGGCATTGTGGACCCCGATCCCCAACCCGGCACTACCCGAGCCAAAGAGATCGGGATCCACATGGGCGGGGAGGGCCCCCATCAGACCCTGCGGAAGCCAGCTGGGTTCACGCTCAGGGATCAAGCTGTCGTCACCGCCATGGACAACCTGCGGCGGCCCTTCGTCGTTCGCTGGCGCTCACGCTCAAGGACCAGCTGACGCAGTGGGGTCAGGGGGTCAGGAGGCCCATGATGTCGGAGGCCGTCATCGGGGCCGCGGTGTCGGAGCCGGCGGCGACCACGTCGTCGAACAGGGCCCGCTTGCGTTCCTGCAGCGCGACGACCTTCTCCTCGATGGTGTCTGCGGCGACGAGGCGGTAGACGTTGACGGGCTTGTCCTGGCCGATGCGGTGCGTGCGGTCGATCGCCTGGGATTCGGCCGCGGGGTTCCACCACGGATCCAGGATGAACACGTAATCGGCCTCGGTCAGCGTCAGGCCGAAGCCGCCGGCCTTGAGGCTGATCAGGAACAGCGACGCGTCGCCCTCGCGGAACGAGGAGATGCGCTCGGCGCGGTTGCGGGTGGCCCCGTCGAGGTACTCGTAGCTGATCTTCTCCTCATCGAGCCTGTTGCGAACCAGGCCGAGGAAGCCGGTGAACTGCGAGAACACCAGCGCCCGGTGGCCCTCGGCGAGTGCCTCGTCGAGGAGGTCCAGCAGTGCGTCGATCTTGGCGGAGCCCGCCGGGTACTCCTGGTCGACCAGCACGGGGGAGAGGCTCAACTGCCGCAGCATCGTCAGCGAGCGCAGGATGGTGATGCGGTTGCGCTGCAGGTCTCCCACCAGACCGAGGATCTTCTGCCGCTCGCGGGCCAGGTGCCGGTCGTACAGGCGGCGGTGGGCGGGCTCCAGTTGCACGGGCACCACCTGTTCCTGCTTGTCGGGCAGTTCCGCGGCGACGGCGGCCTTGGTGCGGCGCAGGATCAGTGGGCGCGTGCGGCGGTGGAGGCGGGCGAGCGCCTCCCTGTTGCCGGATTCGATGGGCTTGCGGTAGGCGGTGGTGAAGCTCTTCGGGTCCGGGAACAGGCCCGGCGCGGTGATCGACAGCAGCGACCACAGGTCCATCAGGTTGTTCTCCAGCGGCGTGCCCGTCAGCGCGACCTTCATCCTGGCCCGAAGCCTGCGCACCGCCTTGTAGGCCTTCGACGCGTGGTTCTTGACGAACTGGGCCTCGTCGAGGAGTACGGCGGACCAGTCGAGGCGACGGTAGGCGTTCTCCTCGAGCCGCAGCAGTGTGTAGGAGGTCACGACGAGGTCCGCGCCGTCGACCTCATCGGCGAGTTCGGTGCCGCGGCGGGCGTGGGTGCCGGTGATGGCGACGACCTTGAGGCCGGGCGTGAACCGCTCCGCCTCCGCCGCCCACGTGCCGATCACGGAGGTGGGGGCGACGACGAGCGCAGGCGCCGCGAGTTCGCCGCGTTCCTTGGCGGCCTGCAGGAAGGCCAGCGACTGGAGCGTCTTGCCCAGGCCCATCTCGTCGGCGAGGATCCCGCCGAGCCTGGTCTGCCACAGGAACGTCAGCCAGCGAAAGCCGGTGTCCTGATAGGCGCGCAGGTCCGCGTCGAGGCCTTCGGGCAGGGCGACCTCGGGCAGCGACGAAGGGTCGAGCAGGCCGTCGACCGCCTGCTGCCACGCCGCGGACTGCTCCGCGACGACGCCGAGGGCGACCAATTCGTCCCAGAGGCCTGCATGTTCGGGGCGCAGGCGGATGGAGTCGCCTTCGTGGTCGACGAGCAGGCGGGCCTCGTCCAGGAGTTCTCGCAACTGATTGAGTTCGGGCACGTCGAGGGGGAACCAGACGCCGGAATCGAGCACGAGGTGGTCGTCGCCCGCGGTGAGTGCCGCGAGGAGTTCGGCCAGCGGCACGGGCTCGCCGTCGATGGTGACGTCGACGCCCAGGTCGAACCAGTCGCCGTGCTCGGAGTCGGAAACCGACAGCGCAATCGCCGGGGCCTCCTCGGCCTCCTGGTACTCGGGCTGCTCGCCCGCGACCTCCACCTCGACGTCCGGGTGGGCCTGCAGGCCGGGCAGGGTCTCGCTGACGAAGCCGATGAGGTGACGTCCGGTCAGCGTCGTGACCTCGGGGCGGCGGTGGTCCAGCGGCTTGAGCCACGGGCTGGCCGCGAGCGGGAGGAGGGCGGCCTCGGCGCCGTAGTCGCGGGGGTGGGGTTCGCTGGTACGGGCCTGGAGGGGCACGTCGACGACGGTGCGGCCCACGCGGTAGCGGAAGCCCCAGGTGAGCGCGGCCTGCTGGGGCGAGAACTCGACGTGGAGGAGAAGTTTCGGCGGCTGCGCCTCCGGCAGGTCCACGCCATCGGCCACCTGCACGTTGAGCCGGCGGCGCAGTTGCGGCAGGAAGCCCGCCGAGAACACGGCCTCGTCGGATTCGGGCACGGTCACCGCGCCGTGGGTGAAGATGCGCTGCTCGTCCTGGTCCAGCGGCCGCGACAACGGCCCGAGCACCAGCGTGTCGCCGCGGGTGATGGTGACCCCGTGGGCGGGCCGCCCCAGGAGCGTGCGGCCGGTGACCTCGACGGTGTCGTCGCCGTCGATGACGGCGGGGGAGAGGCGGAGCCCTCCGTCGACCCGGTTCACCAGCAGCGTGGGCTCGAGCGGGGTGGGGCTGAGCGTGGGCTCGGCTACGGCACGGCCGGAGGCAGAACTGCCGGGGACCAGTGCGACGCCGGCGTCGATGGCGCTGCGCAGGGCTGCCCAGACCGTGGCGTTGAGGTCGTTGAAGGCGAGGTGTTGGGGGAGCCAACTGGTGGCGCCGCGCGACAGGTCGCGCGTTTCCAGAACGGCGCGCACCGCGTCCAGGTGGGTGGGGTTCAGTTGCGACGACTCACGGATGAGATCAGCCCAGGCTGCGCCGGAGCGCACCCAGTTGCCGCGGGCGCCCCGTCGGGCGGGGCTCATCCCCAACTCCGCGCCGTCCTCGCTGATGACCAACGCCATCGGCGCGCCGCCGGTGGCCTTCTGCTGCTCCATGAGGGGCTGGAGGAGGGCGCGCCACGAGGTCTGCGGGCGGCCGAGCGCGGGGGTGCGCATGCTGAGGATGAGGGCGACGGCGTGCTTGCAGTCGGCCCGCATGGGGCACGAACAGGTGGCCGTCAGGACGCCGCGGTTCAGGTTGACGCTGGTCTGGTACCGGCGGAAGTTGCTGCCGCGCACCTGGCCGGTGGCCAGCGACCCGGCAGCTTGGATGTGGTTGACCCGGCCCAGGTTGGCATAGTGGGCCCCGCGCGCCACCGTGGGTGCGCCGAAGTGGAGGGTGAGGTCCGCGTCCGTGAGGCGGGGCACCCAATCCGGGTAGGTCGTCGTCATCGCTCGGGCGAGTCTAGTCCCCTCCGATGATCAACCCCCATCCCACTAGACTCCACTGCATGCTGATGGCACGCGACTGGTTCGGCGACGGTGAGATCTTCGTCGTCGACATCCCGCTTGCCTGCTGCGCGCTCGAGTCGCAGTCGGCGGCCGGTGCGCGCCCGGAGGTCGACACCGAGGCCATCCCGGACGGGGCGAGGATCGTCGTGACGCTGTCGGGCACGCTCACCCAGCCGATGGTGCCGGCGATCCGCCACGCGCTGGACCAGGTGCCCGGCGCGATCGTGGTCGCCTTCGGGGCGTGCGCCTGTGTCGGCGGGCCGTACTGGGATTCGTACGCCGTCGTGAAGGGCGGCGAGGAACTGGTGCCCGTGGACCACTTCATCGCCGGCTGCCCGCCCCCGCCGTCGGCCCTCGACGAGTACCTGGCAGGCCTGCGTGGCTGAGTACCAGATCCCCGTCGAGCAGTGGGCCAGCGAGGCCGCGGCCGCCCGCCGCGCTGGCTTCGCCCTGCTGGTCAACCTCACCGCCGTCGACGAACTCGGCCGCGGCGACGAGATCCGCGTGATCCTCACCCTCGAGCACCCCGAGACCCGCGACAGGGCGGACCTCGTGACCCGCGTGCCCCGCGACGACTCGGCGCTGCCCGACCTCGCCCCCGTCTTTCCCGGCGCCGCGTGGTTGCAGCGCCAGGTCCATGACTTGTTCGGCGTCACATTCGACGGCGGGGACAACCGGGCGCTGATCCACCACGCCGGCGGCGCCCCCCTACGCAAGGACGTGCTGCTCGAGCCCCGCCAGGCCAAGCCCTGGCCCGGCGCCGTCGAGCCCGGCTCGTCAGAGCCCGGCCGCCGCAAGCTGCTGCCCCCCGGCGTGGAGGGGGCGCGATGATCCACGGCTCGATCCACCTCATCGAGGAGCGCTGCACGTCCTGCATGATCTGCGCGCGGGAATGCCCGACGTGGTGCATCACGCTCACCTCGCACCAGGAGCAGACCGTCCCCGCGCCCGGCGCGCGTCCCCGCACCCACAACGTGCTCGACACCTTCACCATCGACTGGTCGCTGTGCATGTACTGCGGCGTCTGCATCGAGCAGTGCCCGACCGATGCGCTCGAGTGGGGCGGCGCGCACGTGCCCTCTGCCGGCCGGCTCGTCGACCTGCTGCACGACCGCGAGCGGTTGGCCCCAGATGCCGACCCTCGGTGACCTGACCCGCCGCGCGCTCGCAGACCTCAAGCAGGCAGCCAGCACGCGTGCCGTCTGGTTCGGCTTCCTGGGCAGCCTCGGCATCCTGATGGGCTCACTCAGCCCCGCCTACCTGCCGCAGGCCTCCCCGATCTGGGACGTGCTGCGCGCCTGGCGCATCGACGGCCCCACCACCCGCTGGTTCGGCACCATCTCCACCCTGCTGGGCCTGATGCTCCTGCTCGAGGCGTGGTTCCGGCTCCGCCCGGCCCGCCGTCGGGCCGCCGGCAAGCCGCAATTGCGGCACTGGGCAGTGCTCGCGATCGTGGCCGCCCCCATGCTGGTCGGCCCGCCGATCTTCTCCCACGACGCCTACTCCTACGCCGCGCACGGCTGGCTGATCCACAACAACCTCAGCCCCTACGCCGTCGGCCCGGGCATCCTGCCCGGCTACTACGCCGACCAGGTGGCCTGGGTGTGGCGCGAGACGACGGCGCCCTACGGTCCGTTGTCGCTGTGGCTCAGCCACGCACTGGTGCAACTGGCCGGCTTCGACCCCTACCTCTCGGCCGTCCTGATGCGGATCCCCGCGCTGGTCGGCGTCGTCCTGATCGGCTTCACGGTGCCGCGCATCGCCAAGCGGTTCGGGGTGGACCCGGCCGCGGCCAGCTGGTTCGCGGTGCTCAACCCCATCCTCGTCATCGACTTCGTCGGCGGCGCCCACAACGACTCCCAGATGACCGGCCTCATGCTGCTGGGCATCTGGGTCACGCTCAAGTGGCGCAGTTGGTGGCTGGGCGCGCTCATCGTCGGCCTGGCCGCCGCGATCAAGCAGCCCGCGTTCCTCGCGGCGGTGGCGCTGCCGTTCCTGATCCGGCCGTGGACCTCGTGGCGCGTGCGCCCGACGGCGTGGGCGGTGCTGAGGGCGACCACTTCGCTCGCGCTCGCCGTCGCCGTGTTCGCCCTGATCTCGTGGACGACGGGGCTGGGCTTCGGCTGGATCAACGCGATCAACGTGCCGGGCATGGTGGACACGGTCTCGCCGTTCACCGTGGTGGGTTTCATGGTGCAGTACCCGGTGAACTGGCTTGGCCTGGACCCGACGGGTCGCTCGGTGATCACGTTCTTCCGCGGGGTCGGTGCCGTGGTGGGCGCGCTGGGCATCGTCTACTTCGCGTGGCGGCACCTCGGCAAGCGCCCGCTGCACTTCGTGAGCTACTCGTTCCTGTGGTTCGCGTTCTGCGCTCCTGCCATCCACTCCTGGTACCTGTTGTGGGGCGCGGTGCTGCTCCCGGTGACCCGCCCGTCATCGCGGCTGCTGCGGTGGGCGATCATCGCCACGGTGATCCTGCTGGGCTTCAACGCGATGAACTTCGGCATCCGCAACGGCATGTGGATGATGGTGCTGATCCTGTTCGGCGCCATCTACTGGGCGATGCACACCCACGAGTTGAGCCAGCCCATGGAGGAATCGGGCCCCTGAGCGTGAGCGCCAGCGAACGACGCTTGTGCTGAGCCTGTCCCAGCGCGGAGCGCCGGACAGGTCGAAGTGTAGGGCCGCCGCAGCGGATCCAACACGCCACCCCCCGAGCGCTCAGCCGTCGTAGTCGACGAGGACGGGGGAGTGGTCGCTGATCCGGCCCTCATAGGTCTCCTCGCGCCCGACCCACGCCCGCGTCGCCCGCTTGGCGAGACCCGGCGAGGCGAGGTGGTAGTCGATGCGCCACCCGGCGTCGTTGGCCCACGCCTGGCCGCGCCAGCTCCACCAGCTGTACGGGCCCTCGGCGTCCGGGTGCAGGCGGCGCACCACGTCGACGAGGGAGCGGGGGCTCAGCACGGAGCCGAGCCACTCGCGTTCCTCGGGCAGGAACCCTTCGGACTTCTGGTTGGTGCGCCAGTTCTTCAGGTCCTGCTTGGTGTGGGCGATGTTGAAGTCGCCCATGACGAGGAACTCGCGGCCCTGCGTAGCGGCCTCCCGGCGCGACGCGGTGAGCACCCGGGCCAGGCCGCGCATGAAGCGCATCTTGCGCTGGTACTTGGCCTCGGAGCCCTCCTCGTACGGCCACGCGGCGCCCTTGGGTAGGTACAGCGAGGCGACGCGCAGCGGGGCGTCGGCCAAGTCCACCTCGAGGTAGCGGCCCTCGCCCGCGAAGGAGGCGAGGTCGCGGCTGACGATGCGCTCCGATTCGACGAGTTCGGGCGCGCCGTCGGGGGCGATGGTGGTCACGACTTCGGACAACGCCCTGGTGTGCGCCGGCTTCTCACGCGTGAGCACGGCGACCCCGTTGCGCCCGGCGAGCGTGCCCGCGTCGAGCGTCACGTGGTAGCCCGCGAACGCCTCGAGCGGCAGGTCCGCGACGCGGCAGCGCACCTCCTGCAGCGCGATGACGTCGGCTTGCGTGTCGTCCCAGAACTGGCGGTAGCCGCGGCGCAGCGCCGCGCGGATTCCGTTGACGTTGTGGGTGCCGATGCGCATGGGGCCCGAGCATAGCTGCGTCCCGTTGGTGGTTGCGTCCGGGCGTGTGAGGACCGCGGCCGTGTCCCGTTGGTTGAGCCGGCTGCGTCCGAGCGTGCGAGGACCGCGGCCGCGTCGAAACCGGCCAACAGCGATGCTCAGCGGTAGTTGGTGAACTGCACCGCGAAGTCGTAGTCCTGCGCCTTGATCATCTGCTGCACGGCCTGCAGGTCGTCGCGCTTCTTCGACGAGATGCGCAGCTCATCGCCCTGGATCTGCGCCTTGACGCCCTTCGGGCCCTCGTCGCGGATCAGCTTCGAGATCTTCTTGGCGTCCTCCTGCTTGATGCCCTGCTTCGTGGAGGCGGTGATCTTCCAGAGCTTGCCGGACTGGCGCGGGTCCCCGGCGTCGAGCGCCTTGAGGCTCACGCCGCGGCGCAGCAACTTGGTCTGGAACACGTCGAGGACGGCCTTGACGCGCTCCTCGGAGTTCGCCTCCATCTCGATGAACTCGCCGGACCAGGCGATCTTGGCGTCGACGCCCTTGAAGTCAAAGCGCTGCCCGACCTCCTTGGCGGCCTGGTTCAGGGCGTTGTCGACCTCCTGGCGATCCACCTTGCTCACTACGTCGAAAGAGCTGTCTGCAGCCATGGTTCTCCTCAATTCCTGTGTGCGGCAACCATACCCAGAGCCATTTTGGCGGGCCAGCTTTCGTGCTGCTACAGTTGTGCGTCGCTGGCAGGTTGCCCGAGCGGCCAAAGGGAGCGGTCTGTAAAACCGTCGCGTAAGCTACGTTGGTTCGAATCCAACACCTGCCACCAGGCCCCGAATCGGATTGATTCGGGGCCTTGTTCGTCTCTCACGGAAGGTGCCAACGATGGCCACACCCCACATCGCCGCCGAGCCCGGCGACATCGCCCCCCTCGTCCTCATGCCGGGCGACCCGAAGCGTGCCGAGCGGATCGCCAAGGAGTACATGGACGGCGTCAAGCTCGTCTCCGACGTACGCGGCATCGGCGCCTGGACCGGCACCCTCAACGGCGTGCCGATGACCGCCATGGCCTCCGGCATGGGTATCCCGTCGCTGTCGATCTACGCCACCGAGCTGTTCTCGCAGTACGGCGTGGAGCGCATCTGCCGCGTCGGTACCTGCGGCGGCATCTCGTCGAAGGTCAAGGTCAAGGACGTCGTCGTCGCCGTCACCGCGCACACGAACTCCGCCGTCGCCACCATCGACGCGCCCGGCCTCACGCTGGCCCCCGCGGCGAGCTACGACATGCTGCGCGGCGCCGTCGAGCAGGCCCGCGGAGCCGGCAAGACCGTGCACGTCGGCTCGATCTACTCCAGCGACTTCTTCTACTCGTCGCGCACCGACCTCGTCCCCGTGCTGGACCGCCACGGCACGCTGGGCGTCGAGATGGAGGCCGCCGGCCTCTATCTCATCGCGGCCGCCCACGGCAAGGAGGCGCTGGCGGTGCTGACGGTCTCGGACCACCTGAAGGACGGCTCCGGCGACCTCACCTCCGAGGAGCGCGAGACCATGTTCGCCGATTCCCTCGAGGCCGCCGTCGCGGGCCTCACCGCCTGATCAGGCCTTCGACGCGGCGACCGCTTCCTCGAACTCGGCCTGGACCTCGGCCGACGGGGGAGCGGTCGCCAGCGAGACCACCACGGCCACGACGAGGTTGGCCAGGAAGCCCGGCACGATCTCGTAGAGCATCGAGCTCAGCGCGTCGGTCTGCCCCCAGATGAACGCCACGACGGCGCCGCTGACCATGCCCCACAGCGCGCCCTGCGAGGTGAGGCGCTTCCAGAACAGGCTGAGGATGATGGTGGGCCCGAAGCTCGCGCCGAACCCGGCCCACGCGAACGCGACCAGGGCGAGCACCGCCGGGTTGTCGTCGTTGAGGGCCAGCAGGATCGCGACGATGGAGACGATGAGCACGCCCAGGCGGCCGGCGACGACCTCGCCGCGCTTGGTCATGGAGCGCTTCGTGAACAGCTTGTAGAGGTCCTCGATGACCGCCGACGAGCACACGATGAGCTGCGACGAC
>DURG01000353.1 GCA_012837465.1 Propionibacterium sp.
CTCAGGGACCAACCGGCGACGCTCAGGGACCAACCGGCGACGCTCAGGGACCAACCGGCGACGCTCAGGGACCGACGTCGAGGCCGGTGTGGTGGGCGGCGAAGGTGAGCAGGTCCGCCCATTCGCTGGCGATCATCTGCAGCGACTTGCCCGCACCGTGGCCGGCCGACGTCTCGACACGCAGCAGGACATCCGCTGGTTGAGCCGGCCGCCTGCGAGCTTGCGAGCAGCGCGGCCGTGTCGAAACCCGGTGAGCCTGCGCCCCAGGCCGAATCTCAGCTCCCGGGGTTTCGACGCTGCTCGTAGAACTCGCAGTCTCAACCGACGCAGCGTGCTGGAGGGCCGCGGCGAACTTGAAGCTGTGCAGCGGCACCACGCGGTCGTCGTGGTCGGCGGTGAGCACCATGGTGGGCGGATAGGCGACGCCCTCGTGGATGTTGTGCAGCGGCGAGTAAGCGTGGGCGGCCGCGAAGCCGTCGGGGGTGTCGGGGTCGCCGTAGTCGCTCATCCACGCAGCGCCGATGGTGAACTTGTGGAAGCGCAGCAGGTCCAGCACTCCGACGCCGGGGAGGGCTGCGGCGAACAGGTCCGGGCGTTGCGTCATGGCTGCGCCGACGAGCAGCCCGCCGTTGGAGCGGCCGTGGATCGCGAGTTGGGCCGACGTCGTGGCGCCGCTGGCGACGAGGTGCTCGGCCACCCCGATGAAGTCGTCAAAGACGTTCTGCTTGTTCGCCAGCCGCCCGGCGTCGTACCACTGGGTGCCGAACTCGCCGCCGCCACGCAGGTTGGCGATCGCGAGTGCGCCCCCGGCCGCGAGCCAGGCTGACCAGCCCGGGCGATAGTCGGCGAGCACGGGGATCTTGAAGCCGCCGTAGCCGTAGAGCAGTGTGGGTCGCGGGCCGGTGCGCCCGTCGTCGGGCGTGATGAGGAAGTAGGGCACCTGGGTGCCGTCGGCGGAGGTCGCCCGGAGTCGCCGCGTGGTGAACTTCGGCCCCTGAGCGTGAGCGCCAGCGAGCGGCGAAGGGTCTCCGCAGCGTGACTGCCACGCTTGGGCACGCAGTCTGTGGCCCGGGTCCTGGTCAACCTGCGGGCGCCCTTCGTCGTGCTGCGGGGCTCGTTCCTCGCCGGCAGCACGCTCAGGGACCGGAATGTCGTCGCGGCGCTCGCGCTCAGGGACCGGAATCTCGTCGCCGGCAGCACGCTCACGGACCGGAATCTCTTCGCGGGGGCCATGCTCAGGGACCGGGACCTGGAAGGCGACCACCGGGGTGTCGATGGTGCTCAACCCCACGAAGGCCTCATCGCGCAGCGGCGAGGAGTCCATCCCCACGAGCGCACCGGCGGGCAGGTCGATCTCCTGCGCGCCCGAACCGTCGAGCTCGCGCCATTCGACGGCGGCCTGGGCGTCCCTCAGGTACGCGAGCAGCACGCCCCGCCCGGCCGGTTCGGCCGCCGCCAGCGTGTCAGCAGACTCGGCGACCACCTCGTCGAAGCCGTTCTCCGGAGCCGCGAGGTCGATCCGCACCAGGCGGCCCAGCGGGGCGTCGAGATCCGTGTGGAGATACAACTGCGTGCCGTCGACCCGGACGAACCCGTACTCCGCATCCGCCTCGTCGACGACCTTGACCGGCTCCCCCAGCGTGGATCGGCCGGCATCGGTGGTGATCGGGTAGGCCCACAGGCGGTTGACGTTTTCCGTGCCGCGCACGATGGTGACGATGAGCCAGGCGTCGTCGTGGCTGACCTCGCCGAAGGCCATGGTGTTGGGCTCGTCCGGGAAGGTGAGCAGCAACTCATCCTCGCCGTCGAGGCGGTGGATCATCAACCGGGCGACGCCCAGGCCCGCGGTGGCGGTGCCGCGCGCGTCCTCGGCCTCGTCGAACGTGGTGTAGAGGAACGAGCGGTGATCCGGCAGCCAGTTGGGGCTGGAGAACTTGGCGACCACCTCATCGTCCAGATCCTCCCCCGTGGCCAGGTTGAGCAGGCGGACGCGCTGCCAGTCCGACCCGCCGTCGCTGCGGGCGTAGGCCATCAGGGAACCGTCGCGGGCGACGGTGAACGTGGACAGTGAGCTGGTGCCGTCGTCGCTCCAGGTGTTCGGGTCCAGGATGACCTCTCCCCCGTCGATCAGCTCCTCGACGGTGGGCGCGGTGTACCAGACGTCCTGCGCTGTGGTGCCGTCGTTGCGGCTGACGAACCAGCGGCCGCCGCGCTTGCGGGGCACGCCCATCCGCGGCCGGGCGACGATGCGGCCCATGAGCTCGGTGAACCACCGGCGGCCTGGCAGCTCGGCGAGCTTGGCCTCGCTGAAGGCCGCCTGCACGGCCACCCAGTCCTGCACTTCCGGGCTGTCGGCATCCTCGAGCCAGCGGTACGGGTCCGGCACCTCGACGCCGTGGAGGGTGTCAACAAGGTCGTCGCGTCGGGTGTGCGGGTAGCTCATGTCGCCCAGCTTATGGGCGTCGCTCAGACCTCCCACACGTCGACGAGCGAACGGGCCGCCTTGGCCAGGCGTTGGTCGCGAGTGGCCAACGGCGCGTCGAGAGCCTCGGCCAGCGCAACATAGGTGGCGTCATACGCGGAGAAGTTGTGCGCGAGTGCCAACACCCTGCCCCCCAGAAGGGCGTCGCCCGGCCAGAACCTCACGCCCAACTGCTCGAAATCCGCCAGCGCTCCACTCGCCCCCTCCGTGCCCAGCCTGCCCGCGAGCAGGTGCCCCCTCAGTACGGACAGGAGTTCCACCGGCAGTAGCGCGGGGGCGTGCCAGATCGACACCTCAGCCACTTCGTCGTTGAAGGAACTGGGTGTCAGCAGCAGGTCAGCGACCAACGAGCAGTCAACGACGATCGCCGTCTGCCGCGAGTTGCCCATCACGCTCCTCCCGCGTGGCCCAGACGAGGTCGAGGGACGACCCGGCAACCAGGTCACCCCGCTCCCTGATCCGACGGACCACCTCCGCCCGGGAGGGCACCATGGATTCCCTTTCGAGCAGGCCCTTGAGAAGGGAATTCAGCGACACACCCTCCTGCGCCGCCCGATGCTTGAGTCGCTCGCGGACACGCGCATCTACGTCTCGGATCTGGATCAAGACACTCATCCATACATTGTGCATGACATACAGGATGTATTCAACGGCTAAGTGGCGGGATCTGCGATGGTGGCGAGGAACAGCGGCCAGCCGGTGCGGATGTCGAGCACGCGGAAGACGTAGGGGCGATCGACCGCGAACTCGTGATCGCTCATCGGAAGGCTCTCCGCGGCCGCGAGTTCCGTCAGCGCGGCGCCGACCGTGCCTTGTGCGCTGACCTGCAGCACCACCTGCTGCACCCACTGGTCGCCGTAGGCACCGGGGACGATGCCGCCCAGGTCGCCCCAGTCGATCTCGGGGAGCGCAGCCATGAGGTCGGTCGTGGATGTCAGGTTGAACGACGGCATGGTCACCGACACCTGCGAGTCGGGGGCCGCATCGAGGGCCGCCGTGATGGCCTCGAGGTCCTCATGGGTCAGGCCCTCGGGCGGACCGTCGGGCATCACCACGTCGGCGGCGAGGTTGTCGTCGTAGGGCAGGCGCACGGCGGCCCAGCCCTCCCCCTCGGCGTAGCGCGCGGTGACGATGCCACTCACGCCGTCCACCTCCCCGCCGTCGAACGGGACGCGACGCTCCTGCTCGAACGGCGTGCGCCACGCGGCGGCGAACAGCACCGCGTCCTGCAGCACCGCCACGGTGTCGGGCTCGATCACGATGCCGGATTCCTCGATGAGCCCGGCGGTGTGCTTCTTTGCCCAAGCGTCGAGATCCGCCTTCGCCTCGTCCCGCGGCGACTCGGTGGCCACCACGTCGTAGAACTCCGAGAGCCGGTCCAGGAACGGCTGCTGGATCTCCCGTTCGATGGCCATGGCGCGGCTGGCCTGGTGCACGACGGGGGCCTCGGGCGGTTCGTCGACGTCCACGCCGTCGGGCAGCGAGTCGTACTCCAGCAGCGACTGCCGGAGCGCCCCGAAGGCGCGGGCCCGGTCGTCGCCGGTGAGACCGAGCACGCCGTTGATACTGTCGAGCGTAACCGTCCGGGCACCTTCGGCGGCCTGCGCGAGCGACATGCTCAGCGAGCTGGGCGAGGTAAGCCGGTTGACTTCCGTGGAGTTCTGGATGATGCGCCAGGCGATCTCCTGCGCGACGCGGGCGGCCTCCTCGACGTTGGGCGTCGTCTCATGGGGAAGGTCGAGGACGGCGCCGGCGCCCTTGACGTCGTTGCCGCCGAGGCCCGGCGCTGCGGTGGGTTCGACGCCGGCCTGGCCGCACGCAGCCAGCGCCACGAGCGGGAGCGACAGGGTCGCCATCCGGGCCCTGAGCACGTGCTGAGCGACGCGTTGGTGATGCGTCATGGCTACTCCTTGGGGAAGCCGCGCCGGACGAGCTCGGCGAGGATGTCTTCGGGGATGGGCCAACTGCGTTGGGTGTCGGTATCAGCGAGGGCGGTCGCGTCGCCGGCGAGCTCCAGGCGGATGTTGCCGCCCTTGGCGTCGCTCAGCACCACCGCGTGGCCGCGGAAGGAGCCGTTGTGCGGGCCGGCCTCGGCGTCGAACCGCGTCGCGATC
>DURG01000354.1 GCA_012837465.1 Propionibacterium sp.
ACGAAGCACTCGCCGCGGCCGAAGGCCGTGACGGCCTCGCGGGTGGCGGATTCGAAGAGCTCGGGGATCTCCTCCTTGGTGCGGGCGACCTTCAGACCACGGCCACCGCCGCCGAAGGCGGCCTTGATGGCGATGGGCAGGCCGTACTGCTCCGCGAAGGCGACGACCTCATCGGCGTCGGCCACGGGATCAGGCGTGCCGGGCACCTGCGGGGCGCCCACCTTCTGCGCGATGTGGCGAGCCTTGACCTTGTCACCGAGGTTCTCGATGGCGGACGGCGGGGGACCGATCCAGATCAGGCCGGCGTCGATGACGGCCTGGGCGAAATCGGCGTTCTCCGCCAGGAAGCCATAGCCGGGGTGGATGGCGTTGGCGCCCGAGCGCTCGGCGATCGCGAGCAGCTTGGGGATGTTGAGATAGGTATCGGCTGGGGTGGCCCCGTTGAGGGCGTAGGCCTCGTCGGCCAGCTTGACAAACAGCGACTCTGCGTCCGAATCGGCGTAGACGGCTACTGAACCGATTCCTGCATCAGCTGCGGCGCGAATGACGCGTACTGCGATTTCACCGCGGTTTGCAATCAGAACCTTCGAGATGGCGACGTTGCCCACTTCTCCTCCTGGATTCGGCTGTTGTCTGGGAGTCTAGTGGGCTGGGCTTGGCGGGGGTGAAATGTCCAGAACCTCGTCCCATCCTGAGAGACGAACCCCGTGCCGTCAGCGGTCAGGGCGCGGTGTCGCGACGTTCGGCGTTCTGCTCGCGCTCCGCCATGTCGGCGGCGCTCGGTCCAGACATCTTCCGATCCCGTTCCTCGGCCTCGGGGGAGCCAGAGTAGAGCCGCGCCTCGGGGCTTCGCGAGGAGAGCGTCGTCTCCAGGGGCGACTCCTCCTCACCATGCAGATCGACGACGGGCCGGCGTCGCTGCGACAGCCAGGAGTGAATCCACTTCGGCAGGGCGGGGTCTTCTC
Organism: Propionibacterium sp.; assembly: GCA_012837465.1. Classification (GTDB taxonomy): domain Bacteria; phylum Actinomycetota; class Actinomycetes; order Propionibacteriales; family Propionibacteriaceae; genus Arachnia. The sequence continues at coordinate 966 of DURG01000354.1, forward strand.
CGGTGTCGTCCAGCTCGTCGACGACGGGCACGACGTGGGTCTCTTCGAGGGCCTGCTCCTCCTCCCACTGGTGCACCACCCGGTCCACGAAGTTGGCGCGCTCCTCGACAGACGGGGCGGTCGTCGTCTCAGGCTCCAGCCGGGTGCGGGGGAGGGCATAGACGGCCTGCTGCTGGAGCCACCCGATCAGTTCCTCACGCACGAAGCACCGCAGGTCCCACAGTTGGCCGGAGGTGGCGGCCGAGACCACGGCGCGGATCTTGACGTGCCCGCCGGTGGCGTCGGTGACCTGCATGCTGGCGGTCCGCCCGTCCCACAACTCCGTGCTCCGCACGATGCGGGTCAACTCCACCCGCATGGCCTCGACCGGCACCAGCCAGTCGAGGTCGAACTCCACGGTGCCGAGCAGCTTGGGTTCCTGCCTTGTCCAGTTCTGGAACGGCTTGCTGGTGAAGTAGGTGCTGGGCACGATCCACCGCCGGTCATCCCAGACCCGCACCACGACGTAGGTGAGCGTGATCTCCTCGACGGAACCCATCTGCTCCTCGAACACCACGAGGTCACCGACGCGCAGGGCATCGGAGAAGGCGATCTGCATGCCGGCGAAGATGTTGGCCAGCGACGACTGAGCGGCGAGGCCGGCGATGATCGACAACACGCCTGCCGAGGCCATCAATGATGCGCCGATGGCGCGGAACTCGGGGAACGTGAGGAGGGCACCGGCCAGGGCACACAGCCAGACGACGGCCAGCGTCATGCGCGTGACGAACTGCAACTGCGTGCGGACCCGCCGGAAGTGGGGCGTCTCCTCCGCGTTGTCGTCATCCCGGTTCAGCAGTGTCTCGCCGATGGTGCGCACGATGCCGGTGAGCAGCAGCGCGGTGGCGAAGATCATCACGATCAGGAAGACGTGCAGGAACACTGGGCGCCAGTCCGGGGCGGCACGGAAGGCCCTCGCCCGGGTGACCCACCACACTCCCAGGCCCGCACCGAGCAGGATGAAGAAGATGCGCTGCGGGATCCGTAGCCGCCGGATGATCAGCTTTCGGGCCCGCCGCTTGACGAACAGGCGCAGCGACTGACGGATGGTGAAGGAGACGATGAAGCCGGCCAGGGCGCCCATTCCGGCCCAGAGCAGCACCGTCAACAGGTCGAGCGCGGCTTCCGTGTCCATGACGCGACTCTAGTCGCTGGTCTCGCGGTCGGTGCGGAGGCTGACGGCTGCGTAGGGGCCGTTCGTCGTCAGGGCGCCCTGCCAATGGCCGTCGGTGAACAGCATCGACTGGTTGCGGTCCGCCGTGATCTCGAAGCCCATGTCGAAAAGGTTGGTGCGCAAGTATTCCGCCATCTCCTGCCCGGAGGGGATGGTGAACACCAAGGTGACGTTGTTGTAGGAGTCGATCCGATCCGTGATCTCGGCTCCGCGCGGGATCGAGAAGCCGGGCGGAGCGTTGACGTAGCCCAGTTGGCTCAGCAGCACGCCGCCCTCGGGCGCCTCGGTCACCAGGGTCGACGGCGGGGGAGGCACCGGCTGCAGCTCCGGCGCGGCGGCGCACCCCGCCAACGCGAGGGCCGCCAGCAGGGCGAGTGAGGTCCGGAGCACGCACTGATCCTAGACGCAGAGTTCGTGCACCACCCAACGGAACCCACGGCGTGGGTCCGGACATGAACGGGTGAGACAACCCGGAGGAGGATCGGTGCATGCCAACCCAGCAGCGACGATGCCCCGCGTCGGATTCGGCGCAATGATGAGCACCATGACCGAGGACGTGTGGCGCGACCTGACGCGCGGTGACGCCGCAGCGTTCCGCGCCGTGTTCGAGGAGCACCACAAGGCCGTCTACAACTTCGCGTTCCGGCACACGGCCTCCTGGGCCGTGGCAGAGGACGCGACCCAGGCGTGCTTCACGACGGTGTGGCGCCGGGCCCGGGAGGGCTCGCTGCCGGATCTCCCGCACGGCTCTGCCCGCGCCTGGCTGTGCGGCGTCGCACGCAACGAGTGCCGCAACCTGAGCCGTGGCCAGCAACGCCAACTCCGCGTCGTGGGCCGCATCGACCACCAGCCCCGCCAGAAGCGCAGCAACGTCGACGACTGGCTCGCCCACGAGGACGCCATGCGCCGCATCAACGAGGTGCTGGGCCGCATCCCCGACGCCCAACGCGAGGTCATCGAGATGGTCGCCTGGGCGGGGCTCGGCATGGCCGAGACCGCCGCGCTCAAGGTCCCCGTCGGGACCGTCAAGTCCCGCCTCGCGCGGGCCCGCAAGACACTGGCCACCTCCGAGGTGGCACACCTGCTCGGCCAGGAGGCCTGATATGAACGACAAGCTCAACCTCCCCCCGGAGCGTGACCTCCGCAATGCGGACGCCATGCTCGACGACATCCTGGGCGACGTGGTCCACGTCGGCCCCGAACCACGGACCCGCGCCCGTGGCACCGCCTGGCGCATCGCGGTGGCCGCGGCCACTGTGCTGGCGGTGGGCGTGCTCGCCTCCCAGGTGCTCGGCCGCGGGCCGTCGCCGCAGGTCGCCCAGACCCCGTCCCAGACGGTTTCGGTCACCCCCAGCCCAGAGGTGCCCGTGAGCGTCGACCCGTCGCTGCCCCCCCGCCACGCCCGTCACCGAGGGCCCCGACCCGGAGACCACGGGCCTCAGGACGGAACTCTTCCTCGGCGCCCCCTCCAGCTACCAGGCCAACGGGGTCACCTACCTGGAGTTCCACGTGGCGGCGCACACCGGCAATGGGGAGCCCCTGGGTCACTACGAGGCCCGGCTGGTCACCGACCGGGGTGACCTCGAACCCACTGATCTGACCGGGGTCCCAAGGCCTGAGGCCCCTGCCATGCAACCCCCGGCCCTGCTGCCGACACCCGAGGAGATGGCCTCCCTTGACAGCATCGACGGCGTCGTCGCCTTCAAACTGAGCGCTGGCACGACCCCGGCCACTTTCGAGTTCGCGCTGCCCGAGAGCCCGGATGCAGCTGCGGCGACGTTGCAGCTCATCGAGGCCGAACCCGACGCGCGGCCGACGGGCCCGGTGACCGCCACCGCCGAACCCCCGGGCACCCTCGGGCTGCGGTACTTCGACGTCTCCGTGCTGGACCAACGGTTCAACGACCTGGGCACGGCGACCGGGGTGAAGGTCCGGGTCTGCTATGCGGCCCCGCACCCGGAAGCCAACGCCGACGGCACCACCCGGGTCAGCCCGGACCCGTGGCGCTTCGGCGTCTACGACGGCGAGACGCAGCTGCCGGAGGACACGCAGTATCCGAGCCCGGCCGAACTCGGCGAGCCGACAGATGAGTTCGGCCCGCTGCTCGAGGCCCGGCAGGTGGCCCTGGGGGAGTGCAACGAGGGATGGATCGCCGTGGAGCACGGCAACCCGGACCTGGCGTGGACTGCAGCGCGCTACCAGCCCGCCGACTTCGGCGACGAGATCACCTGGGATCTGACGCCCGACGGAGAGGGCGGCAATTCGTGAGGCTCAGGAACCCTGGGCGGCCCAGAGGGAATGCCAGGGCACCCCGGCGTCGATGACCATCTGCCGGACCAACGGTAGGGAGATGCCGGACACGTTGAAGGGATCACCCTCGATGGCCGTGACGAATGCGCCGCCGCGGCCGTCGATGGTGAACCCGCCCGCCACCTTCTGCGGTTCGCCGGTGGCGGCATAGGCGCGGATCTCGTCGTCGGACAGGTCGGCGAAGCGCACCACCGTCGAGCCGACCCTCGTCTGCTCGCTGTAGCGCTCACCCTGGTGGACCGAGACGTAATGACCGGTGTGCAGCAGCCCTTCATGCCCTCGCATGCGCTGCCACCGCTCGATGGCGGCGGCCTCACTGCCCGGCTTGCCATGGGCCCGGCCCTCGAACTCGAGGACCGAGTCGCAGGCGAACAACACGAAGTCCCCCTCCAGTTGGGGGACGACGGTGGCGCCCTTCGCCTCGGCCAACCGGGCCGCGAGGCTGGTGGGCACTGGATCGACGATCTGGCTCTCGTCGTATCCCGAGACGATCACCTCAGGTTCGAGGCCGGCGTGGCGCAACACGTGCAACCGCGCCGGCGACTTCGACGCCAGAATCACTCGCATCAGGTCAGATGCGCTGGAAGGTACGCCAGGCGTCGCGGCCCGAGACGAGCGGACCGCGCACCGTGCGGTAGTAGGACTTCCAGCCACCGGCCAGCGGGCGGTCGTCGGCGGAGCGCAACGTGTCCGCACGCGAGGCTGCGACGAGCACCGCGGTGATGGCGCCCATCTCGTCCTCGGTGAGGTTGGCCTTGCCGAACTCCAGGGGCTTGGTCTCCTCCGTCATAGCGGGATGTTCCCGTGCTTCTTGGGAGGCAGGACCTCGCGCTTCGAGCGCAGTAGGCGCAGCGCCCGGATGACCTGGGCCCTGGTCTCGTGCGGGTAGATGACCTGGTCCACGTAGCCGCGGTCTGCGGCGATGTACGGGTTGGTCAGCTCGTCGTCGTACTCCTGGATGAGGCGTGCGCGCTCCTCGTCGGGGTTGTCCACGGTGGCGAGGTGCTTGCGGTGCAGGATGTTGACGGCGCCCTGCGCGCCCATCACCGCGATCTGTGCGGTGGGCCACGCCAGGTTGATGTCGGCCCCCAGGTGCTTCGAGCCCATGACGACGTAGGCGCCGCCGTAGGCCTTGCGGGTGATGACCGTCAGCAGCGGCACGGTGGCCTCCGCGTAGGCGTAGATCAGCTTCGCGCCGCGGCGGATGACACCGTTGTGCTCCTGGCCGACGCCGGGCAGGAAGCCAGGCACGTCGACGAACGTCAGCACGGGGATGTTGAACGCGTCACAGGTGCGCACGAAGCGGGCGGCCTTCTCGGCCGAGTCGATGTCGAGGCAGCCGGCGAAGACGGTGGGCTGGTTGGCGACGATGCCGATCGAGCGGCCCTCGATGCGGCCGAAGCCCACGATGATCGAGCCCGCGAACAGCGGCATGACCTCGAGGAAGTCCTCGTCATCGAGCACGTTGCGGATGACCTCGCGCATGTCATAGGGCTGGTTCGCCGAATCCGGGATCAGGCGGTCGAGTTCGCGGTCATGGTCCGTGATCGTCAGGTCCACCTCGTCGTCGTCCCAGATGGGCGGGTCCTCGAGGTTGTTCTGCGGAAGGAAGCTGATGAGGTCGCGCACGTACTCGATCGCGTCGGTCTCATCTGCGGCGAGGTAGTGGGCGTTGCCGGACTTGGTGTTGTGGGTGCGGCCGCCGCCCAGCTCCTCCATCGAGACGTCCTCGCCGGTGACGGTCTTGATGACCTCGGGGCCGGTGATGAACATCTGGGAGGTCTGGTCCACCATGACGATGAAGTCCGTCAGGGCCGGGCCGTACACGTGGCCGCCGGCCGCGGCGCCCATGATCAGCGAGATCTGGGGGATGACACCCGAGGCGATGGTGTTGCGCTTGAAGATCTCACCGTAGAGGCCGAGCGAGACGACGCCCTCCTGGATGCGGGCGCCACCGCCCTCGTTGATGCCGATCAACGGCACGCCGGTCTTCAGCGCGAAATCCTGGATCTTGACGATCTTCTCGCCATACACCTGGCCGAGCGCGCCACCGAAGATGGTCACGTCCTGGCTGAAGATGCACACGGGCCGCCCATGGATGGACCCGGTTCCGGTGATGACGCCATCGCCGAAGGGGCGACGCGCGTCCATTCCGAAGGCGCTAGTACGGTGGCGAGAGAACTGGTCAAACTCCGCAAACGACCCCTCGTCGAGGAGGGCCATGATGCGTTCGCGGGCAGTCATCTTGCCCTTGGCATGCTGCTTTTCCACGGCTGCGGCGGATCCGGCGTGCACGGCTTCATCGATGCGCACTCCGAGATTCGCAATCCGACCGGCGGTGGTGTGGATGTCGATCTCCATGGCCTCACCATAGCGGGATAGGCAGGCCCCCAGATGCCATGCTCAGCTTTCGGCTGTGGGGAGTCCCTACGATGTCCGTTGTGACCGATCAACTGCCTGACGCCGCCCGGATCCGGACCCTCCTCGAACCCGGCACGCCCTTCTCGAGGGTCGAGGTCGTCGAGACCACCGGGTCCACCAACGCCGACCTCGGGCAGCGCGCCCGGGCCGGCGAGGGAGAGGGGGTCGCGCTGGTGGCCATGGAGCAGACGGCGGGCCGGGGACGGCTCGACCGCCAATGGGCCTCGCCCCGCGGCGCGTCCATCTCGTTGTCGATGCTGCTCAAGCCGCGGCCGGAGTTCCAGCACTGGGGCTGGCTGTCGCTGCTGGCCGGCATGGCGGTGTCCTCGGCCATCGCTGAGGTCGCGCCCGACCCGTCGCGCGTCACCCTCAAATGGCCCAACGACGTGCTCATCGGCGGCCAGAAGGTCTGCGGCATCCTCTCCGAACGCATCGAGCGGCCCGACGGGGCCCGCGCGGTGGTGGGGCTGGGCATCAACGTCAGCCTCCGCCGCGACGAATTGCCCGTGCCGACCGCGACCTCCTTGGTGCTCGAGGGGATCCCCACCGACCAGGGCCGGGTCGTCGCCGGCGTGCTCAACCACTTCGCGCGGTACTACGCGGGCTGGCAGTTGCGCGGCTCCCTGCGCGAGGAGTACGAGGCGCGCTGCTCGTCGATCGGTGCCCAGCTCAGCATCATGGTCGACGGCGTGCACACCGTCGAGGGCACGGGCAGGGGCGTCGACGCCTTCGGTCGCCTCCAGGTGGCCACGGCACGGGGCCTCCAGACGTTCGCCGTGGGCGACGTGGTGCACGCCCGCCTCGGATAGTCCGTGCCCCGTGCCACACTTGGGCACATGGCGATCAAGAGGGACCAGTTGGGCCGCGACGAACACATCGTGACCTCCATGCGCACCCACGGGAAGGCCCTCATCGTGCCTGTCCTCGTGCTGATCGTGATGAGCGCGCTGCTGGGGCTCGCCATCGCGTTCTTCCCGCCCGCGTGGCAGCCGTGGGCCACCTACGCGTCGGTCGCGGTGTACGTGCTCGTCGTGGTGTTCGCGGTGCTGTTGCCGTTCCTGCGCTGGCTGACCGCCACCTACACGATCACGGACCGCCGCATCGTCACCCGACGCGGCATCATCAACAAGACCGGCCACGACCTGCCGCTGCGCCGCATCAACAACGTCAACTACGAGCGCTCCCTGACCGACCGCATGCTCGGCTGCGGCACCCTCATCCTCGAGACGGCCGCCGGCCAGCCGCTGACTCTGCCGGACGTGCCGAAAGTGGAGCACGTGCACGTGACCATCAACGACCTGCTCTATGACGTGCATGGGGCACCGGACACCGCGGACGAGTAGTCTGCCGGGCGTGACACGACGCTATTGCCTTGCCATCGCCGGGGGTGGGCAACTCGCCCGCATGATGCAGCAGGCCGCCATCCCGCTGGGGATCGACGTGCGGCTGCTCGCCGAGGCCCCCGACGTCTCCGCCGCCCAAGTCATCCCGGACCACATCGTGGGCGACTACCGCGACCTCGACACCCTGCTCGAGATCGTCGACGGCGCGAACGTGCTGACCTTCGACCATGAGCACGTACCCACCCGGCACCTCGACATCCTCGCCGAGCGGGTGCACGTGCGCCCCGGGTCCGGCGCGCTGCGCTTCGCGCAGGACAAGGCCGAGATGCGCCACAAGATGGCCGAACTCGACGTCGCCTGCCCCGCCTTCGCCGTGGCCGACGGCCCCGAGGACCTCATCGCCTTCGGCGAGCGGCAGGGATGGCCCATCATCGCCAAGACCTCCCGCGGCGGCTACGACGGCAAGGGCGTCTGGAAGCTGGCCGGCCCGGACGAGGCCGGCATCCCGTTCGACGGGCTCGCCGAGACGTCGGCGGGGGAGCGGGTGCGCATCGTCGCCGAGGAGTTCATCGACTTCGCCCGCGAACTGTCCGCCATCGTCGTGCGCTCCGCCTCGGGGCAGGTGGTCGCCTACCCGATCAGCGAGACCGTGCAGGCCGACGGCATCTGCGTCGAGACCGTCACGCCGGCGCCCGGCCTCGACCCCGATGCGGCCTCTGGGCTGCAGGAGATGGCCATCCGCATCGCCACCGAACTCGCCGTGGTGGGGGTGCTCGCCGTCGAGCTGATGGAGGCCCGCGACGGCCGCATCGTCGTCAACGAACTGGCGATGCGCCCGCACAACACGGGCCACTGGACCATCGACGGGGCACTGACCAGCCAGTTCGAGAACCACCTGCGCGCCGTGCTGGACCTGCCCCTCGGCGCCCCGTCGATGCGGGCCGACGTCGTCGTGATGACCAACGTGTTGGGTGGCGACGAGGAGGACCTCACCGGCGCGCTGCAGCACGTCTTCGCGCGGGACCGGGAGGTGCGCGTGCACCTCTACGGCAAGGAGGTCAAGCCGGGCCGTAAGGTGGGCCACGTCACCTGCCTCGGCAACGACGTCGACGACGTGCGGCGCCGCTCCCGGCACGCCGCCAACTATCTGATGGGAGACCCAGATGCCTGAACCCCTCGTCTCGATCGTGATGGGCTCGGATTCCGACTGGCCCACGATGTCGGCCGCCGCAGATGCACTCGCCGAGTTCGGCATCCCCTTCGAAGCCGACGTGGTCTCGGCCCACCGCATGCCCGAAGACATGGTCTCCTTCGGCCGCGAGGCCCACCAGCGCGGCATCAAGGTGATCATCGCCGGCGCCGGTGGCGCCGCACACCTGCCCGGCATGCTCGCGTCCCTCACCCCGCTGCCGGTCATCGGCGTGCCCGTGGCGCTGAAGTACCTCGACGGCATGGACTCGCTCCTGTCGATCGTGCAGATGCCGGCCGGCGTCCCCGTGGCGACCGTGTCCATCGGCAACGCCCGCAACGCCGGGCTGCTCGCCGTGCGGATGCTCGCCGTCGGCGACGAAGCCCTCACCGAACGCATCCTGGACTTCCAGGAGCAACTGCGTGACGCCGCGCACGCCAAGGGCGCCATCGTGCGGGAGGCCTCCGGCGCCTGAGCGAAGCCCGGCCACACCTGAAAGGCTGGAGCTGCGGAAGAATCGCGGTGCGACACGCCTCCGGCAAGTACCATCGCCGTACCGCTGGGCCCCGGGGTCCATCGCGGTCAGGCTCCAAGGAGGACCAATGACAGGTGAGTACCGAAGTGCCCCCCGCGGAGCTTCGTTCAGCGGTTGGGTGATGCTCCTGATCGGGCTCCTGGCGGGCATCGCTCTCGCCGCGGCCGCCGGCATCTTCCTCCTCGGCATCGGATGGGCCACGCCCCTCGAGGCGCAGTCGGTGCTCAGCGCCAGCCCCACCCCGTCGGATTCGCCGACGGCGGCTGATGCTGACGCGGACACCGGTGAGGTCTCCGAGGCGTGCGTCCGCGCGGCGGAGTACAACCTCGTGGTCGACGCGGGAGTCGAGGAACTCGCCCGTGGCGCGGAGGCGCAGGACGCGCTCGCGCTCCAGGAGACGCTCGACGAGCTGCAGGAGGCCCGCGAGATCGCCGACGGCGCGTCCGAGGAGTGCCTCGCCCAGGCCGGCAGGAGCCCCTCGACCGAGCAGAGCCCCTCCGCCGATCCCAGCCCCAGCGAAACGCCATGACCGACGCGCCAGCGCCCGTCGAGGTGCCCCAGCGCCGCGGCTTCATGGCCAAGCTCTGGTATGGCTACGCCCGCGTCGTGGTGGCACTGCGCTGGCTGATCGTGGTCGGCTGGGCGGCCGCGGCGGTTGCCGCCACCTTGTTCCTCCCACCTCTCCAAGGCTCCGTCGACGGCGTCGAGGCCATCGGCGCCAACGACGCAAGCTTCGCGGCCGAGCAACGCTCCCTCGAGCTGTTCGGCTTCCCCCTGCTCGCCCGGACGGCCATCGTGCAGCGTGATCCCGAGGGCCTGCCCCCGCTGGTGCAGGCCGAGGCCGTCATGCGCGGCATCGCGGTCACCCAGGGCCAGCACGACACGGAGTTGCTCGGCGCCATCCCCGTGCCGAACACCCGCGGTGCCTTCCCGGAGGCGGCCGAGGAGGACACCACCGTCGTCACCTTCGTGTTCGCCGATCCGTCGGTGAACTTCTTCGAGCAGACCGACATCGCCGAGCAGTTCGCGGCCGAGCAACTCACCGACGCCTCGGACGCCTACGTGGGCGTCACGGGCTCAATCCCGGCGCGCGCCGCCCAGGGTTGGGTGCTGAACTCCTACGTGCACATCGTCGAGGTGGTCACCGTGCTGGCGGTGCTCACCATCGTGGCGCTCACCTTCGGTTCCCTGGCGGCGCCAGCCATGACGCTGGTCTCGGTGGGCGCCGCTGTGTTCGTGACGCTCGGGGTCTCCGGATGGGTGGCCGAACGCATCGGCGTGTCCATCCCATCCGACCTGAGGCCGCTGATCGTCGCGCTCCTGCTCGGCGTGGTCACGGACTATTGCATCTTCTACCTGTCGGGCCTGCGCGCCCGGCTCCGGGAAGGTCATGCGCGCCTCGAGGCAGCCCGCCTCGCCACGGCTTCGTTCACCCCGATCGTCACGGTGGCGGGCATCACGGTCGCCGCGGGCACCGCGGCACTCCTCGTCGCGAGCAACCCCCTCTTCCGCGGCTTCGGCCCCGCCCTCTCGATCACCGTCCTGACGGGCCTCGTGGTGGCCATCACACTCGTGCCCGCCCTCCTCGGCATCCTCGGCGCAGGCGCGTTCTGGCCCCGCAAGCTCAGCGTGGACCCACCGAAGGCGCGCCAGCGGCCCTCGCTCCTCACCCGCGCCGTCGCGAACCGCGGCACGGCGCTCGTCCTCGTGCTGGTCTCCGTCGCCGCCCTGGCCGCAGCTGCCTACCCGGTGCGGAACTTGGACCTCGGCCTCGGTTTCGTGCAGTCGCTCCCCGAGAGCACCAGCGCACAACGCGCCGCAGATGCGGCTGGCCAGGGCTTCGCGCCCGGCATCGTCTCGCCGACGGAGATCGTGCTCGAATCGCAGGGCATCGGTGGGAAGGCCGACGAGGTCACTGCGCTCGGCGAGTCGCTCAAGGCCCAACCCGGAGTCGCGGGCGTGATCGGCCCCGGCGACCTCCCGGCAGCCGACGACGTCGGTGCGTTCACCGCGGAGTCCGGTGACGCCGTGCGCTTCCTCGTCGTGCTCGACAGCACCCCGCTGGAGGCGACGGCGATCGAGACGCTCGGCGGCGTCGAGTCCGCGCTGCCGCAATTGATCAGCGACGCCGGGTTGGGGGAGGTCACCACCCACATCGGCGGTGACACCGCGCTCGCCTCGGGCATCATCACCGACACCTCCAACGACCTCTTCCGGATCGGCCTGGTCGCGCTGTCGGTGAACCTGCTCCTGCTGGTGGTCTTCCTGCGCGCGCTGATCGCGCCGCTGTACCTCCTTGCATCGAGCGTGCTCGCGCTCGGCGCGACGCTGGGGCTGTCGGTGCTCTTCTTCCAGGACTACCTGGGCCATGACGGCTTGACGTTCTACGTCCCGTTCGCGGTGTCGGTGTTGTTGCTGTCGCTGGGTTCGGACTACAACATCTTCGCCGTGGGCCACGTCTGGCAGGAGGCCCGCGAGCGCTCGATGAAGGACGCGCTCCTGGTCGCGACGCCGGAGTCGACGCGAGCAATCACCTCGGCAGGCCTCGCGCTGGCCGCCAGCTTCGGGCTGCTCGCGCTGGTTCCGCTGGCCCCGTTCCGCGAACTGGGCTTCCTGCTGGCGGTGGGCATCCTGATCGACGTGTTCATCGTCCGGGCTCTGCTGGTGCCCTCGTTGATCACGCTGGTGGGCACGTTCAGCAGTTGGCCTTCGGGCATCCTGAGGCCTGAGCGGCGAACCCGCCGCGGGGAGGCCACCGGCCGCTGAGCTAGAGCGACGAACCCGCCGCGGGGAGGCCGCCGGCCCCTGAGCCCTGATACCGACAGCGGCGGCCAGATACCGGGTCCCGAGTGCCTCGCGGCCGCCCACAGCGACCCCCGACAACGCATTCCGCGAGGTGTATCGAGGGACAACAACCCCACACCAAGTCCCTCGATACACCGATGGAAAGGCCAGGTTCTCGCCACGCTTGGCGGCGCGTGCAGGGCCTTTCCATCGGCACTCGGGACCCGGAAGTGCCAAGGTGACCGCCTCACAAGCAGGAGGGGCACTGTCGCTACCTGCGGTACTTCTCCAGGGTGGTCGTGTTCCCTGCGGCCATGGCGCCGAAGATCTCCTGGCTGGCGTTCTCGTCCCAGATGATCGACGAACCCACCGCGGTGTCGGCGGTGCCGCCAGGCACCGTCAGGCTGAGGCCGGAGCCCGTCATGACGCTGACGAAGCCCATCCCCACCTGGGCCATCGAGGCCAGGCCGGTGCCCTCGCCGCGGGCGAGTGACTTCGACGCGGCCATGTTGACCTGCCAGTAGCGCACCGGGTTGACGAAGGTCAACGGGTGGGCGACCTCCTTCATGATGGCGCCGATGGTTTCGCGCTGCCGCTCAACCCGGCCCAGGTCTCCCTTCGGATCCGACTTGCGCATGCGGACGTAGCCCAGCGCGGTCACGCCGTCGACCGTCTGACAGCCCTGCGAGATCTTGAGGTGCGCATCCTTGTCGTCGATGTCGAACTTCGGACACACCTCGATGCCGCCGACCGCGTCCACCACGTCGACGATGCCGAGCATGCCCACCTCGAGGTAGCCGTCGACGCGCACGCCGGTGTTGGCCTCGACGGTTTCGACGAGCAGGGGTGCGCCGCCGAACGCGTAGGCGGCGTTGAGCTTGTTCCTCTTGTGGCCGGGGATGGAGACCAGGGAGTCGCGGGGCAGGCTGAGGAGCACCGGCTTCCCCTCGGAGGGTGTGTGCAGCAGCATCATCGTGTCGGTGCGCTGGCCCTCGGTCGAGCCTGTGCCCAGGCGGGAGCGCTCCTCGGCCGTCAGGTTGTCGCGGCCGTCCGAGCCCACCAGCAGGATCGTGGTGCCGGGCTGTTGCGCGGGGCGTTCCCCGGCCGGGGCCGCGTCGATGCGGGTGCCTGCGATCCAGGCGTAGAGCGGCGTGCCGATCAGGAACACGAGCCACAGCACCAGGATCGTGCCGAGCAAGCGGAGGAACGGGCGGCGGCGACGACGGCGGCGACCAGTGGGACGGGGCGCGACGGGGGGCTGGGCCGGCGGAGCGGCCGGGCGC
>DURG01000355.1 GCA_012837465.1 Propionibacterium sp.
CCGGAACTCCCACGGGCGCGCAGATGCGGGGGTTGTCGACGACATCGATGCGCCATGGGGGTTCAGGTGTGGACGCTCCACACCCCAGGCCCTCCTGCGCATCAATAGCCGCGCCACCCACGCATTGACGCTGATTGACCAGCGGCCCTGGGCCCACCCAACGGGATAGAGTGGCCCGGTGACCACTGCCGCACGAGCTGATGGACGCCCCTTGAAGGTGGCGCAGTTCATCGACAACTACGGGCCGGGTTCCAACGGCCTGATGTTCGCCGTGCAGCAACTCGAGGGCAACCTGCTCGACGCCGGCCACGAGGTCATCGTGGTGGCCCCCGCAGCGAAGGGGCCCAATCCCCACCACGGCCGCGCTGGCCGCACCGAGATCCGCCTCCCGTCGGTGCGCGTGCCGAAGATGCCCACGCGCGTGGCCAACGGGCGCCACTTCGAACGCACCATCGACGAGATCGGCAAGCTCAAGCCCGATGTCCTCCACGTGCACGGCTTCGGCACCGTGGGCGTGCTCGGCACCTGGGCCGCCCAGCGACTCCGGATCCCCATGCTGCTCACGTGGCACACGGATTTCGATGCCTACGCAGACCACTACTCGACGGTGCTGCCACTGCTGACCGGAGTCGTCCGGGCGTGGGCGCGGATCACTCGTGGAGAGTTGGTCAGCTCCCGCGACATCAAGCAGGCCGAGGTGCGCTACGAGGACCGCGGCCGCTCCACCGCCTCCCTGCTGGCGGTGTGTCAGAAGATGCTCGAGACGGCCACCCTCGTCACCACGCCGTCGCCGAAGACCGCCACCCGCTGCCTCCAGATGACCGAGAAGATCAACGTGCGCGTCGTGCCCAACGGGGTCGACCCGCTGCCGCCCGGGCCTCCTCCGTTCGAGGCCACCGGCCCGCTGGTGCTCTACGCCGGCCGCATCGCACCGGAGAAGGGCATCCCGTTACTGGCCGAGGCGTTCACGCTGGTGCACGCGCAGCGGCCCGACACGAAGCTGTGCGTGGTGGGCGACTGGCAGCGCTACGCCAACATCAAGCGGATCCTCTCCGAGGGCCGCGACGCGGGCCGCATCATCCTGCCCGGCGAGCAGAAGCGCGACGACCTCGGCGCCTACTACGCCATGGCAGACCTGTTCGCCTTCCCCAGCCAGACCGACACCCAGGCCCTCGTCCTCCACGAGGCCGCGCTCGCCGGGCTGCCGATCGTTTCGGTGGACCACGAACTGCAGCTGGTGATCGACCCGAGTGTCAACGGCGAGATCACCCGCCCGACGCCGGCCTCCCTCGCCGCCGGCATCCTGCGGGTGCTCGACCGGCTCCCCGACGAGGAGTGGCGCACGCGCGCCCGCGCCCGCTCGATCGAGCTGGGCTCGAAGTGGAGCATCGAGTCGCAGGCCGAGGAGATGCTGTCGATCTATGCGGAGGTCGCCGCGAGCGGCCCGGGCCATGCCATCCTGAAGCCCACTGCCGGTCCCTGAGCGCGGCCCCTGCGACGAAGGAGCCGGGCCGCGACGAAGGCACCCGCAACCGATCTGACAGCCCGTAACCACGGAGCGAGGGCGCTGGATGCGCTGCGGAGGCCCTTCGTCGTGCTGCGCTGCTCGTTCCCCGCAGGCAGGACGCTCAGGGACCAGTCATCACTTGCCGGTCATGTCCTTCGGGACGACCCACTTGTCGAAGTCGTCAGCATCCACGCCGTTGGCGATCGCCGACTCCTTCAGCGACGTGCCCTCCTTGTGCGCCTGCTTGGCGATCTTGGCGGCGGTGTCGTAGCCGATGTGGCGGTTGAGCGCGGTCACGAGCATCAGGTTCGAATCGAGGTTCGCCTGGATCTTGTCGTGGTTGGGCTCGATGCCGACGGCGCAGTGGTCGGTGAAGGCGATCATGCCGTCGGACAGCAGGCGGATCGACTCGATCACGGCGTGGGCCATGACGGGCTTGAACACGTTGAGCTGGAAGTTGCCCTGCGTGCCGCTGAAGCCGACCGTCGCGTCGTTGCCGAACACGCGGGCGACGACCATCGTCAGCGCCTCGGACTGGGTCGGGTTGACCTTGCCGGGCATGATCGACGAGCCGGGCTCGTTCTCGGGAATGAGCAGTTCGCCGATGCCGTTGCGCGGGCCCGAGGCGTACCAGCGCACGTCGTTGGCGAGCTTCATGAGCGCGCCAGCGAGGACGCGTAGCGAGCTGCTGACCTCGACGAGCGAATCGTGGGCCGACAGGGCGGCGAACAGGTTGTCGGCCTGACGGAACTCGAGGCCCGTCTCCTCCGAGATCTTCCGCGCGCACAGCGCACCGAACTCGGGGTGGGCGTTCAGGCCCGTCCCGACGGCGGTGCCGCCGATGGCGAGGTCCCGTGCGCGCGAATCCGCGAACCGGATGCCCTCGAGCGCGAAGTCGAGCTGGGCGACCCAGCCGCCGAACACCTGGCCCAGGCGCACCGGGGTGGCGTCCTGGAGGTGGGTGCGGCCGACCATCACGACGTCGTCGTATTCCTTGGCCTTCGCGTCCAACACGTCGCGCAGGTGCGAGATGGCCGGGTAGAGCCGCGAGTTGAGCTCGCTGACCACGGCGATGTGCATGGCCGTCGGGAAGGTGTCGTTGGAGGACTGGCCGCGGTTGACGTGGTCGTTCGGGTGGACCGGGGACTTGGAGCCCATCTCGCCGCCGGCGATCTCGATCGCGCGGTTCGAGATGACCTCGTTGCTGTTCATGTTGGACTGGGTACCGGAACCCGTCTGGAAGACGACCAGCGGGAAGTGGTCGTCGAGCTTGCCCTCGATGACCTCATCGGCGGCCTCCGCGATGAGCGGGGCCACGTCGCCGGGCAGTTCGCCCAGCTCGCCGTTGGCCAGCGCGGCGGACTTCTTCAGGATGCCGAGCGCCCGGATCATCGGGCGGTCCCAGACGAAGGCGTTGCGGCCGATGTCGAAGTTGTGGAGGCTGCGTTCGGTCTGCGCGCCCCAGTAGCGATCTTCGGCAACCTCAATGTTGCCCATGGAGTCGGATTCAATGCGTGCCATGACACTGAAACTACCCGACGCCGCAGGGGTTCCGCCATCGGGTCCGGAAGTATCGCACCGCGGACATGAAGGAGCCCGGTCCGCTGCCCTTGGGGGGCGGCAGCGAACCGGGCGGCTTATCGGGTTCCCGGATACAGGAACGTCTTCACTGTAGCCACACAACCCGCCTAGTCACAAACGGAACGCCGTCATAGAACGGGCGACTTTTGCGGAACCTGCAACAGCGCGCCGAGCACGGCTTGGCGCAGCCGCTCAGCGGCGCTCGTTGAGGGGCTTGAAGCCCTTCAGGCGCAGGCTGTTGAGCACCACGAACACGCTGGAGAACGCCATCGCGGCACCCGCGATCATGGGCGTCAACATGCCGAACGCGGCCAGCGGGATGGCGGCCGTGTTGTAACCGAACGCCCACACCAGGTTGGACTTGATCGTGCGCAGCGTGGCCCGGGAGAGCCGCACGGCGTCGACGGCGGCGCTGAGGTCGTGGCGCATGAGCGTGATGTCGCCCGCGGCGATGGCCGCGTCGGTACCGGTGCCCATGGCGATGCCCAGATCCGCCTGCGCGATCGCGGCGGCATCGTTGACGCCGTCGCCCACCATGGCGACCTGTTGGCCCTTGGCCTGCAGTTCCTTGATGGCCGCGACCTTGCCCTCGGGCGTGATGCCGGCACGCACGTCGTCGATGCCCAGTTCGGACGCGACGGCGCGGGCGGTGGCCTCGTTGTCGCCGCTGAGCAGCATCGGGGTGAGCCCCAGCTTCTTCAACTGGTCGACGGCGGTCCTGGCCGAGTCCTTGATGGTGTCGGCGACCACCACGCGGCCCAGGACGCGCTGCTCGTCGGCAACCTCGACCACCGAGCCGATGACGTCGCGCGTCCAACGGGCCTCGGCATGGCCGAGATCCTGCATGAACGCGGGCGAGCCGGCGAAGATGCGGCGGCCGTCGACGGTGCCCTGCACGCCTCGGCCGGGCACGTTCTCGAAGTCCTCGACGGGGCGCGGCTTCTCGACCGCCTCC
>DURG01000356.1 GCA_012837465.1 Propionibacterium sp.
ACCGGGGCGGCCCAGGGCCTGTTCCGGCTGGCCGCGAAGGTGCGCGCGGGCCACGACTGGGCTGCCCTGGACGGGGTTGCGGAGTCGCCCGAGTTGGAGCACCGGTTCGTCGACACCGGCGCCGTCGGCGTCCAGCCCGACCTCGAGGCCTACCTCGCGCAGGACGACTACCAGCATTCGTCCGGCGCGCTCGAGAACGTCGTGCTCGACGAGGCGCCCTGGCTCGACCCCGAGGGCCTGGCCCTCGTCGAGGAGGACTGGCGCCAGTTCATCGACCACACCGTCGCGCAGGGCTACAACGGCGTGTTCATCCCCGGCTTCCTCGAGTACGTCACCTTCAACCGGCTGGGCGACGGCTTCGAGGTCTATCCCGAGGATTCGATCCATCGCCAGCGTCACGAGGCGATGAAGGAGCAGGTGGGGAAGATGTGGCGCTACGCGCACGACATGGGGATGCGCGTGGTGTTCAAGACTGACATGCTCGCGCTCACGGCGCCGCTGGAGGAGTACCTCGAGCGCGAGGGCATCTTCGACTCCACCAACCCGCGGCTGTGGGAGGTCTACCGCGCCGGGATCGACGAGTTGATGACCGACCTCGACTTCGTCGACGGCCTGATGGTCCGCATCGGCGAGGGCGGCACCATCTACAACCACCCCGGCTGGGACTACTACTCGGCGCTCAAGGTGACCGACTCGACGGCGGTGCGCACGATGCTCGACGTCTTCACCGACGCGGCTGCCCAGCACGACGCCACGATCTACTTCCGCACCTGGTCGGTCGGCGTCGGCGACGTGGGCGACATGCACACCAATCCCGACACCTACGAGCGGCTCTTCGACGGCTTCAACCGCGACAACCTCGTCGTCAGCACCAAGTTCACCCAGGGCGACTTCGACTCCTACCTGCCGCTCAACCCCACGCTGATGACGGGCGAGCAGCAGCGGATCGTCGAGATCCAGGGCCGTCGTGAGTTCGAGAACTTCAGCTCCTTCCCCAACGACGTGGGCCCCGCGCACCAGACCGCGTTGCAGACTTTCCTGGCGGAGAACGACGGGCTCGAGGGCGTCTGGTCCTGGACCCAGGACGGCGGGCCCTGGCGTGCCGGGCCGCTCTCGCTGTACCTCAAGGCGGGCTTCTGGCACCTCGCGGACCTCAACGTGCACACCACCGCGCGGCTGGCCTGGAATCCCGGCGCCGACCTCGGCGAGGTGACAGGGGACTGGATCCGCGCCACCTTCTCCACGGACCCCGAGACGGTGGCCGCGATCGGTGAGGTGATGAACCTCTCGCGCGACGCCGTGCTCAAGGGCCTCTACATCGGCCCATACGCCGAGCAGCAGGTGTTCGCGCTCGGGCTCGAGCCGCCGCCCATGATGTGGGTGTTCAAGTGGGACATCGTCTCAGGCGATTCTGCCGCGCTGTCGGCGGTGTATCTGGCGGCCAAGGGCCGCATCGACGAGGCGATCGCAGAGGGTGAGGCCGCCGTCGAGGACGTGCGGCGAATGCAGCGGCTGCTCGACGGCGTGGACCCGGCGTCGTTCCACTCGGCCGAGTTGGCATCGATGTTGGCGAGCTCCGTGGACTACGAGCTCGACCTGCTGACGACGCTGCAGGCCTACCGGGAGACGTTCCTGCGCTACTACCAGTGGGTGGACACCGGCAGCGGCGAGGCCCACGACGCCTGGCGCGCCGCCGTGCCGAGGTACGAGGCCGCGGTGGAGCAACACCTCGAGCGCTGGACCGGCGACGTGGACCACCCGCCGTACAACTTCTTCGCCGCAGAGGTGGGCTCGGCCCACGCGGAGCGGAGCCCCGCGGGGCGCGTGGCGGCCTGGGTGGTGCTGGCGCTGTCGGCCGCCGCCCTGGCCTTCGTGCCGTCGCTGCGCCGCGGGGCGCTCG
>DURG01000357.1 GCA_012837465.1 Propionibacterium sp.
CCTTCGTCGCTCGCTGGCGCTCGCGCTCAGGGACCAGGTGCCCAGCGGCGCACGGCGCGGTGGCCCTCGATGGCGATCGCGGTCAGCAGCGCCAGGTACAGGCCGGGCACGACCCAGAACAGCAGGGCGGAGAAGCCGTCGGCGAAGCCGTCACCGAAGATGCGGCCCAGCAGCGAGGGGTGCTGCTCGCCCGGCTTCGACTCCGGGAGCGCCAGGGCCAGCAGCGCCCACGCCCCGTAGTAGGCAAACGACAACTTGGCGGCCACGGGGCCGAGCCAGTGGCGCCACTGCCACCGTCGATACATCCAGGCCAGAAGGCCCGCGATGACCTGCCCGGCGATGATCGCGGGCAGCCCGATGACGGCGAACAGGAAGAAGGTCATGTCCGTCGGCGTGGTCAGCACCCTCAGCCCCACGACGACGGCGGGCAGCGCCACGATGCCCCACCACAAGCCCTGATACGCGTACTCGCCCAGCGGGTAGCGCGGCACGGGGGCTTGCGTGGACATCATCAGCGGGTCAGGCGGCGGTGGGCCGTCGACTTCGGGCGCGACGCGACCGGGCCGAGGCGCTCGATCTTGTTCTGCTCATAGTCGGCGAAGTTGCCCTCGAACCAGAACCACTGGGCCGGGTCCTCGTCGGTGCCCTCCCACGCGAGGATGTGGGTGGCGACGCGGTCCAGGAACCAGCGGTCGTGCGAGATCACGACGGCGCAGCCCGGGAACTCGAGGAGCGCGTCCTCGAGCGACTGCAGCGTCTCGACATCCAGGTCGTTGGTGGGCTCATCGAGCAGGAGCACGTTGCCGCCCTGCTTCAGGGTCAGCGCCAGGTTCAGGCGGTTGCGCTCACCACCCGACAGCACGCCGGCCAGCTTCTGCTGGTCCGGGCCCTTGAAGCCGAAGGAGGCGACGTAGGCGCGCGACGGCATCTCGAAGTTGGCCACCTTGATGTGGTCCAGGCCGTCGGAGACGACCTCCCAGACGTTCTTCTTCGGGTCGATGCCGGAGCGGCCCTGGTCCACGTAGCTGAACTTGACCGTCTCGCCCACCTTCACGGTGCCCTCGTCGGGCTCCTCCTGGCCGGTGATGGTCTTGAACAGCGTGGTCTTGCCGACGCCGTTGGGGCCGATGATGCCGACGATGCCGGCGCGCGGCAGGGTGAAGGACAGGTCCTTGATCAGGACGCGATCCCCGAAGCCCTTCTTGAGGTCGCGCACCTCGAGGACGACGGAGCCCAGGCGCGGGCCGGGCGGGATGTTGATCTCGGCCAGGTCGACGGCGCGGTTGCGCTCCGCCTCGGCGGCGAGTTCCTCGTAGCGGGCCAGACGCGCCTTGCTCTTGGCCTGGCGGGCCTTCGGGTTGGAGCGCACCCACTCGAGTTCCTTCTCGAGGATGCGGGCGCGCTTGGCGTCCTTCTTGCCCTCGATCTGGAGGCGCTGGCGCTTGGTCTCGAGGTAGGTGGAGTAGTTGCCCTCGTAGGGGTGCAGGCGGCCGCGGTCGACCTCGCAGATCCATTGCGCGACGTTGTCGAGGAAGTAGCGGTCGTGCGTGACGGCCAGGACGGCGCCCGGGTAGTTCTTGAGGTGCTTCTCGAGCCAGTCGACGGATTCGGCGTCGAGATGGTTGGTGGGCTCGTCGAGGAGCAGCAGATCCGGCTCTTCGAGCAACAGCTTGCACAGCGCCACGCGGCGGCGCTCTCCGCCGGAGAGCACGTCGACGGGGGCGTCCGGCGGGGGGCACTGGAGAGCGTCCATGGCCTGCTGCAGCTTGGAATCGAGCTCCCAGGCCTCGCGGTGGTCGAGCTCGGTCTGGAGGGTGCCCATCTCTTCGAGGAGCTTGTCGAAATCGGCGTCCGGCTCGCCCATCTCGACGCCGATCTCGTTGAACCGGTCGAGCATCGCCTTGGTGTCGGCGACGGCGAGCTCCACGTTCTCGATGACGGTCTTGTCGTCGTCCAGCGGGGGCTCCTGGAGCAGGATCCCGACGGTGGCGCCCTTCTGGAGGGCCGCGTCGCCGTTGTTGGGCTTCTCGAGCCCGGCCATGACCTTGAGCAGGGTGGACTTGCCGGCACCGTTCGGCCCGACGACGCCGATCTTGGCGCCCGGGAGGAAGTAGAGCGTGACGTTGTCCAGGATGACCTTCTCACCTGCGGTCTTCCGGACGTTCTGCATGCTGTAGATGAACTCAGCCACTGGGGTATCGACCTTCTCTTCTGATGACGGACCGTGGGCCAGTGTATGCGGCTTCACGGGGAACCTTGAAATACCACGGGTTGAACCCGTCATGAGTGGCGCACGGCTGAGCCCAACGCTTCGAGACCGCGCCCCGCCATTGGCACAATGGAGCCCATGCCCGAGAGATACCCGGTTCCGCTGAGCCCGCCGACGTACGGCAAGGCCCCGGCCAAGGTCAGCGCCGGGCGCCGCGTGGGGCTCTATGAGCTGTTCGACGGCGTCTTCATCGTCGTGTCTCTTGGCCTGACCCTCTGGTACGCGGGCGTGCTGCTGGTGCACGGCTTCTCCTGGTCCCCCACCCGGATGCTGCTGCTCGTCGTGTTCTGGGCGCTCGTGGCTTACCTGGCGCTCCCCCGCCTCCACCAGTTGTTCACCCTGCTCTACGTGCCGGACTACTTCATCGGGCGCTCCCGCACCGGCGACGGCCTGCTCGGCGACCCCGTCAACCTCGCCCTCGACGGCAACGAGGCCGACATCCACGCCGCCATGCAGGCCGCCGGGTGGACGCTCGCCGACGAGATCACGCTCCGCTCCGCCTGGGGCATGGTGGTCTCCGCCGTTCTGAAGCGGTCCTATCCTGCGGCCCCGGTCTCGGGGCTGTACCTGTTCGGCAAGCGGCACGCCTTCGCCTACCAGCAGGAGGTCGACGGCAACCCGAACCGGCGCCACCACGTGCGCTTCTGGCCGGTTCCGGAGGGCTGGACGTTGCCCGGTGGTGGCCACGTGGACTGGCTGGCCGCCGGCACCTATGACCGCTCCGTGGGGTTGTCGGCGTTCACGCTCCAGGTCACGCACAAGATCGACGAGAACATCGATTTGGAGCGCGACTACATCGTCAACACCGTGCGCTACGCGGATCCCGAGGTCGGCATCCACGTCTTCGAGGAGTTCTCCACCGCCTACCACCACCGCAACGGCGGCGGTGACCGGATCCGCACCGACGGGAACCTGCCCGTGCTGGAGGTGGGGGGCGCCGCGCAGCGCAACCCCGCCGCGGAGACGCCGGAGAGCCGGGTGCCGGAGCATCACCTGCCTCCGTTCCAGCTCCTGCTGGCCGTGGGGCTGCTCGTCCTCCAGGCCGTGCTCTTCGGTATCTACTGGTGGGGCTTCGGTATCTCGGGCGCCTTCGCCGACGCCGACCTCCCGGAGGCGAAGCTACTGCTCAACGCCTTCGGGGTGGCGATGATCCTGCTGCCGGTGCTGCTCGCGGGCCTGACGATCATCCGCCTGCGCTGGGCCAAGATCCTGCTGATGTTGTTCGTCGCGTTCAACAGCGTGGCGGAACTCACCGACGCCAGCGTGCTGTCCCAGGCCGGTTTCAGCACCGTGGTGGTCTCCTCGTTCAGCGTCATCGTGCTGCTGGCGCTCACCGCTGGCCCAGTCCGCGAGTGGGTGGGCCTCAAGCGCGGCGGTCAGGTCGAGAAGCCCGAGCCCACCGTCGCCATCAACGCCGGCTGACGGGCCCCGCCCCGGCCCCAGCAGAGCCAGCCGACCTAGGCCAACTTGTCCAGCAGTTCACGCGCCTGCACGTAGCGACGCACCTCGGCCTCGGCCGGCGCGATGACGTGCTGGGCGCCCACCTCGGCAACAGACTTGTGCAACGCCTTCTTCGCCCGACGCGCCGCACCATTGGCCGACGCGCGGATCAGCAGCCCGGACAACGCAGACAGCACGATGCCCACCAGCACGCCGCCGAGGATCATGATCGTCGGCACCGGGATCTGGAGCCCGCCCTCCGGCCCCATCGGGTACACGTCGACCTTCGGCAGCCCGAAGTAGCTCAGCAGCACGTTCAACGTCAGCCACAGCGCACCCGCCACGACGGCGATGATCAGCACCCACTGCAGCGCACGGATGACCTGCCACCAGATGGGTGTGCGGTCCACCTTGAGGTCGGTCGCCACGACGGCGCGGTCGAGCTGATCCGGCAGCGTGGCCTCGGAGGTGTGCACGGCGCGGAAGATCGCGTCGCGCCACCCCGCCGGCATGCCGTCACTCAATTCGTTGGCCATGCCGCGCAGGCCCGTCGACAGGTGTGACTCGGAGGCGGCTGAACGCCCCGGCAGCGAGCTTCGCGTCAGCCCGCCGGGTGGCTCGATGGCCTCCGGCTTGTTCTCGGCCGGCGTCCCGAGGCGCAGGCGCTTCAACGGATCCGGCTTCAGGCGCGACAGCCACTTCACCACCGGCCAGCCGGTGGCCAGGTGGCCTCGGTGCTTCACGGAGCTGCGCACCGCCTGCACGACGGTCGGCACGCCGGCCGCCGCCGACAGTTGCGCGTTGAGCCTCGTTGCCGTCTCCTTGCTGACCTCGCGGGTCGAGGAGCGGCCGATGGCGTCGTCGAGTTCCTTCGCGGCGACGGCGACGTCGGCCTCGAGCCGCGTGGTGGCGGCGCGCTTGCCGGTGGCCAGCTTGGCCAGGCGACGCCGCAGATCGTCGATGCCCTGCCCGGTGACCGCGGAGGTGGCGATGATGGGCACGTCGTGGAGCCCGTCGTCGTCGAGCAGCACGCGGATGTGGGCGAGGCAGCGGGCCAGGTCGTCGGGGGTGAGCTTGTCTGCCTGGTTGAGGACGACGGTGATGACCTCCCGGTGCCGGGCGAGCGGACGCAGGTAGTTCTTGTGGATGGCGGCATCGGCGTACTTCTGCGGATCGAGCACCCAGATGAACTGGTCCACCAGCGACACCAGCCGATCCACCTCCTCGCGGTGCGCGGTGGCGGTGGAGTCGTGGTCCGGCAGGTCGAGGAGGATGAGGTCCTGCATGCCGTCGACGGGGGCCTGCACCTCGTAGCGGCGCGGCACGTCGAGCAGGTCGAGCAACTCGTTGTTGCTGGCGGAGAAGCTGGCGGCCATCGTCATCGACGTCGTCGGGCGGCGCGGCCCCTGTTCCGCGATCCGCGTGCCGGTGACGGCGTTGAACAGGCTGGACTTGCCTGAGCCGGTGGCGCCGGCGATGGCCACGACGGTCTGCGCTCCGGCTGCAAGCCGCCTCGGCGCGTGCGCCAGGATGGCCCTGGCGCGGCCCTCTGCATCGGAAGGAACGCGCCCCTGGGCGAGATCGAGGATCTCGGTGAGCGTGGTGAGCCGGTCGGCGATCTGCATCACAGCTCCGGGGCGGTGAGGTCGTCGAAGGCGCTGCGGGCGGCGCCGCGAAGCGTGGTGGCGGCGGTCTCGAGCCGGGCGGTGGCATCAGGGTCGACGGCGAGGCTGTCGAGGATGACGCCGTAGCGCGAGAGTTCGACGGCCAGCACGCCCTCGACGCGCGCGTTGAGGTCGCGCTGGGCCTGCTCGGCCAGCTTGCGCACGGCGCCCTCCCCGAACACGGCCTCGAGCAGGCGCTGGGCCAGCACGGAGGCGCCACCGGCGATGCCGACCTCGGCGCCCGTGAGGCCGCCGGTCAGCGAGAACACGACGATCATCAGGGCAAGGGCGAGGACGTTGGTGCCGAGCGCCAGGAAACGGGCCTTCATGCGCTTGCCGCGGCCCTGCTCCTCGACCAGCCGCATGACGTCGGACTGCCAGGCGCGGATGGCGGCGGTGGCCGCCTCGTCGAACTCCTCCGACGGGCGCGCGAGGCCGGGCTCGGCGACGATGATGTCGCGGCCCCAGCGGGTGCGCGACCACTTCACGGCCACCTGTTCGGCGGCCCATTGGCCCTTCTCCTGCAGGACTGCGGCGAGGTTGTCGGAGATCGCGACCTCCACGGCCTCGACCTTCGGCTCACCGCGGAACCAGCCGTTGAGACGGTCACGGAAGGCGCTGAGCCGTTCTTCGATGCTTCGCATGAACTCACCGGTGCCGACGAGGTCCTGCCAGCGGCTGAGGATCTCGCCGCGCAACATGGTGCCGTCACCGGCGGCCTCGGCGACCTCGGCGGCGGCTTGGCGGTAGGTGCTGACCGACTGCTCGCGCAGCTCCGTGATCGCCTCGTCCTGGCGTTCGATGCCGGCGATGAGTTCGTGGAGTTGCGGGTCGAGCGAGCGCACCGAACCCGCAAGCGTCTGGATCGCAACCTGGGCGCGGGCCTCGGATTGCGAGGCGAGTTGGCCAAGCCAGTGGCGCAGGCCGCCGACGTCGGCGAGCGGGAGCATGCCGTCGGGCGGGAGCGAACGCTCTGGGACGGCGAACAGCTTGGCGGAGGCGAGCCCGCGCTCGGCGAGCATCTGGGCGAGGTGTCCTGCGACCTGCGTGACCGCGGCGGGTGGGCAGCGGTTCACGACGACCGAGAGCATCGTGTTGCGCTCCTGCGCCTGCTGGAGGTATTCCCACGGCACGGCGTCGGCATAGCGGGCGGCAGACGTGACGAAGACCCAGAGGTCCGCGGCCAGCAGCAACTGGCGGGCAAGGGCGCGGTTGGCGTCATCGACCGAGTCGATGTCGGGGGCGTCCAGCAGGGCCAGCCCGGGCGGGAGGTCTGGGAAGGCGACGATGTGCAGTGCGCGCGAGTCGTGGAGTTGGGTGTCGGTGCGCACCAGATCCGGCAGCACGCGATCCGAGCGGAACCACTCCTCGTCGTCGGGATGGCAGATCAGCACGGGCGACTTCGTCGTCGGGCGCAGCACGCCCGGCTTGGTCACCTCGGCCCGCACCAGCGAGTTCACGAGGGTGGACTTGCCCGCGCCCGTCGAGCCACCGACGACGGCGAGCAGCGGGGCGTCGAGCCTGGCGGCACGGGGCAGCAGGTAGTCGCGCACCTGATGCGCGAGGGACCCAGCGAGGCTGCGAAGCGACTCCGCTCCATCAAGGGGCAGCGGGAACTGTGCTGCAGGGAGGGATTCGTCGAGGAGATGGAAGGCCTCGACGAGCTTTGGCGTACCGCTCATGATCGAACAGGATAGTTGCCGCCGACGCCCGCGGGGCCAGGCGCGGCCGGTTGGGCGTAGTTGCTCGTCAGCGGGCCGCCGGGGCCGGCCTGCGGCGGGGGCGGCGGGACGCTGCGCTTCTTCTTGCGCGGCGGGATCATGGGCTGGCCGGCATAGTCGCTGAGAGTGATCTGCTGCAGGTCGTGGATCTCGGCGATGAGGCGGTGGGCGTGGTCGTCGCCCGGGCCCGCGACGATGCCACGGGTCATGGCGTTGCGCAGGTAGGCCAGTTCGGTGACCTTGCGCACTAGCTTGGAGGTGCGCCACCAGGTGCGCGGGCCGCGGAAGATCGAGTAGAGGAGCAGCTTGGCGCGACGCAACGGGCGGCCGTACAACTCGACGTCGCGTTCGGTGAGCCAGCCGGCGCGCTGGTAGTCGCCGAGGCGGGCCCGGATGAGCTGCGCGTTGCCGACCACGCTGACGATGAGCGAGATCACGATGACGGCCACGAGGCCGAGCGCCATGAAGAACTGCGGCTTGAGGTTGTCTGGATGATTGGTGGAGGCCAGCCCGTTGAACAGCATGTGCCCGGCGCAGGAGAGCAGGTAGCCGGCTACGGGGGCCATGACGCGCACCCATTTGGAGCGGGCGCCCAGCCCGATGGCCAGGCCGCCGGCGGTCATCATCGTGAACAGCGGATGGCCGAAGGAGGTGTAGACGCCGCGGAGCATGACCAGCTCCATGAACGAGTCCTTGGGCTCGGCGATCGCGATGTCGTGCGTGGCCTGCATCCAGACGCGGGCGTAGTAGATGATGTTCTCGGTGAACGCGAAGCCGACGGCGGACAGCCCGGCCAGCGTGATGATCGACAGGCGCGAGACGATCTTGTTGCGCCACAGGATGACCAGGAACACCAGGATCGTGGCCTTGGCGAACTCCTCAACGAAGGGCGCCGAGAAGATCGCGGCGCGCGAGCCCGCGTCGGCGTTGGCCTGGGTGGTGGCCATGGCGGTACCCATCCAGGTGTTGACGTGGATGGAGAACCAGGTGGAGGCGCAGGCACCCCAGCCGAGGGTCAGCAGCCAGATGACGGGGTTCGAGGCCCGGAACCGGTCCAGCCAGATGAACAGCGCGGTGTAGGCCAGCGCCGTCCACATGGCCCAATAGGCGCCGAGCTTGATGGATTCGTTGCTGAGGCCGAGCGCGCTGGTGCCGTCCTCGAACGTCTGGTCCGGGTGGAGCAGCCAGTACTGGTTGTGCAGCGCCCAGTAGTAGAGGGGCAGCAGGATGATCGTCATCCAGAAGAGGGGGTGGCGCAGCAGCCTCTGCCACCATGGGCGACGCGGCGCGGGCTGGGGCAGCCCGTTCAACCAACGCTCGCGCCTCGCGGGCTGGCTCATCTGCGCGGTACTCACCCGGCCAGAGTACCCTCAAGCTCATGCGCAGCTTCTTCGAACAGATGGCCCCGTGGCCGCAGAACGACGGTTCCCTCCACCTGTATGCACTCCCCGACGGCGACGTGCGCGAGCGCCTCGACGAAGCCGCCGCACTCATCGACGGCGTGCCCAACCTCCCTCTCGTCCCGGACGCCTGGCGCCACTTCACGGTGCGCCGGCTCGCTCAGTTCGACGACCTC
>DURG01000358.1 GCA_012837465.1 Propionibacterium sp.
CCACGCCCTGGGGCGCGAGCTTCTTCTTCATGGCACCGGCCACCATCACGCTGGAGCCCATGCCCGCATCGCAGGCGATGACCAGCTTGCGCACGTCGGAGCCGTTGATGGCGCGGGTGGCCAGCGCGGTGCTGCCACCGACGGGCGCGGTGCTGCCGGCCTCGGCAGGGGCCTGCTCGACGGCGGGCTGCTGGTCCTCGGCATCCTTGCGGCCGAAGCCCAGCAGGAGGGCCGCGATCACGAAGGAGACCACGGTGGCGGTGATCACGGAGGCGAGCATCGCCACGTAGCCGTCGCGGGGGGTGACGGCGAAGTAGGCGATGATGCTGCCGGGGGAGGCGGGGCCGACGAGGCCGGCGTTGAGCATGCCGCCCACGAGGATGCCGGAGGCGCCACCGGCGATGGTGGCCAGGATCAACTGCGGCTTGGCCAGGATGTAGGGGAAGTAGATCTCGTGGATGCCACCGAAGAAGTGGATGATCGCGGCGCCGGGGGCGGTGGCGCGCAGGGACTTGGAACCGAAGAACCAGAAGGCCAGCAGCACGCCCAGGCCGGGGCCGGGGTTGGATTCCACCATGAACAGGATGGAGCGGCCCACCTCGCTGGCCTCAGCCGCACCGAGCGGGGAGAGCACGCCGTGGTTGATGGCGTTGTTGAGGAACAGCACCTTGGCCGGCTCGACGACCACCGAGGCGATCGGCAGCAGGTTCGCGTTGACCAGCGCCTGGACGCCGTTGCCCAGCAGGGTGACGAGGAACTCCACGACGGGGCCCATGCCCAGGCGGCCGAGGATGGCCATCAGCATGCCGATGATGCCCAGCGAGAAGTTGTCCACCAGCATCTCGAAGCCGCTGCGGACCTTGCCCTCGAGGGCCTGGTCGAACTTCTTGAGCACCCAGGCGGCCAAGGGGCCCATGATCATCGCGCCCAGGAACATGGGGATGTCGGCGCTCATGACCACGCCCATGGTGGCGATGGCTCCGATGACCGCGCCGCGCTGGCCGTGCACCATGCGGCCACCCGTGTAGCCGATCAGGATGGGCAGCAGGAACCGGATGATGGGGCCCACCATCTCGGCGAGGGTCTCATTGGGCAGCCAGCCGTCGGGGATGAACAGGGCCGTGAGTAGGCCCCAGGCGATGAAGGCGCCGATGTTGGGCATGATCATGCCTGCAAGGTGGCCACCGAAGCGCTGGATGCGCGCCCGGGCACCCGTACCTTCCAAATTCTTGTTGACGCGTGCGTCTGGGAGCGACATAGCGCCTTCCTTTCTGACTGCGATGTCTGAATGCGTCCGAATTGCCCATCTTTGGGCTGAACGAGTTCATCGTAAGTCACACCCGCCACAAAAGCAAGCAGAAACAAACATTTGTTTCGGATTGGTTTGGGGGGAGGCGGAAGCGCGCGGGTGGGCGACGAAAAGGAGCGGACCGCCCGAAGGCAATCCGCTCCCTTCCGTCAGTTGGATCAGTGGTTCTCGCGGGCCAGGACGCGATCCTGGATGCGCTGGCCGATCGTCTCGTCGACGTTCTTCCAGTACTGGAACGCACGCTCCTGGACCTTCTTGTCGAGGCCGGTGAGCTGGCCGGTCAGCGTCTCGACGAAGCGGTCGCGCTGGGCGTCGTCGAACACCTCGCGCACCAGGGTGCCCGCCTGGCCGAAGTCGTCGTCCTCGGCGTGCAGGGTGATGGCGGCGCGCACCAGCGCACCGTCGGCCTCCCAGCCGGCCTCGTCGACGACCTCTGCGTCCGTGTAGTCACGGCCGTAGCTGTTGAAGGTGTGGACCGGTGCCCCGCCGGTGTGGTGGTAGAGCATGTGGCCCTGCTCGGCGTAGTTGTTGACCTGCGTGACGGGCTGGTTGACCGGCAGCTGGTGGAAGTTGGCGCCGATGCGGGCGCGCTGGGCGTCCGGGTAGGCGAACACGCGCGACATGAGCATCTTGTCCGGCGAGATGCCGGTGCCGGGGATCATGTTCGACGGCGAGAACGCCGCCTGCTCGATCTGCGCGAAGAAGTTCGTCGGGTTCTGGTTGAGCTCCATCACGCCGACCTCGATCAGCGGGTAATCCTTGTGGGACCAGATCTTGGTGAGGTCGAACGGGTTGAAGCGGTAGTCCTTCGCCTCGTCGTAGGGCATGACCTGCATGTTCAGCGTCCAGGACGGGAACTCGCCGCGCTCGATGGCCTCGAAGAGGTCCTGGCGGTGGTGGTCCGCGTTCTCGCCGGCGATGCGCGCGGCCTCTTCGTTGGTGAGGTTCTTCTCGCCCTGGTTGGTGCGCCAGTGGTACTTCACCCAGAACTTCTCACCCTCGGCGTTGACCCACATGTAGGTGTGCGAGGAGAAGCCGTGCATGTTGCGCCAGGTGGCCGGCAGGCCGCGGTCGCCCATGAGGTAGGTGACCTGGTGGGCCGATTCGGGGGAGTTGGTCCAGAAGTCCCACTGCATGTTGCCGTCGCGCAGGCCGGAGGAGGGCAGGCGCTTCTGCGAGCGGATGAAGTTGGGGAACTTCAGCGGGTCCTTGACGAAGAACACCGGCGTGTTGTTGCCCACGATGTCGAGGTTGCCCTCGGTGGAATAGAAGCGCACGGAGAAACCGCGCACGTCGCGCCACGTGTCGGGGGAGCCCTGCTCGCCGGCAACGGTGGAGAAGCGCACCAGCATCTTGGTCTCGGCGCCCGGCTGGAACGGGGCGGCCTTGGTGTACCTGGTGACGTCCTGGGTCACCTTGAAGGTGCCGAAGGCGCCGGAGCCCTTGGCGTGCGGGCTGCGCTCCGGGACGCGCTCGCGGTTGAAGTGGGCAAGCTGCTCCACGAGGTGGACGTCGTGGAGGACGATCGGGCCGTTGTTGCCAACGGTGAGCGAATGGGCATCCGACTCAGCAGGGGCGCCATTGAGGCGGGTGGAGGGACCGCTGGGCTGGTATTCGCCCGTCGCATTGAACTCGGTCATTGTTTCCTTTCGTAGCAGTTCGCACACTTTCCCCAGTAGATGACCTCGGCCTCCTCTATGAAGAAGTCGTCGTCACATACTGCGGACAAACAGGGGGCCTCGCCGACGGCGCACTCCACGTCCCTCATCAGGCCGCAGGCGCGGCAGACGAGGTGGTGGTGGTTGTCACCGGTCTCCAACTCGTAGCGCGGCGGGTGGCCCGCCGGCTCGACCCGCTTGAGCAGGCCGTGCGAGTGGAGGGTGGCGAGGTTGTCATACACGGCCTGGACGGAAGCGCTGCCCGTCCGCTCGCGGACGGCCTCGGTCACGTCGCCGACCCGCATGTGCGGGTGGTCGGCGAGGGCGGTGAGGACGGCGACGCGGCCCGCGGTGACGCGCAGGCCGGCGTCCTTCAGCGTGGTGGGCCAGTCATGCATGGCACCATCATAGCCCTTTTCTGGAAAGATTCCAGAAAAGGAACGAATCCAAGATCAGATGGTTACCAGAGTGCGTCCGTGACGCTGCCCGGCCATCAACTCTTCAGCGGCGGCGTGGAGCCCGTCGAGGTCGACGCGGGTGGTCATGGAATCGAGCTTGTCGAGATCCAGGCCCCGGGCGAGGATGCGCCAAGCGTCGGCGCGGTCGTCGAGGGAGGCCCACACCGAGTCGATGCCCGCGAGCGTGACACCGCGCAGAATGAAGGGCATGACGGTGGCGGGGAGCTCGTGGGAGCCGGCCAGTCCGCACGCGGCGACCACGCCGTCCTTCCTGGTCTGCGCGATGGCGTTGGCGAGCGTGACGCCGCCCACCGAGTCGACCACCGCGGAGTAGAGAGCCTTCTGGAGCGGCTTGCCGGGCTCCTCGAGGGTGCTGCGGTCGATGACCTCGTCGACGCCGATGCTGCGGAGGAAGTCGCCGAGTTCCTCGGCCCGGCCGGTGGTGCCGTAGACGACGTAGCCGGCATTGGCGAGCAGTTGGGCCGCCGTCGAGCCCACCCCGCCGGTGGCCCCGGTGACCAGCACCGGACCGTCGTCGGGCATGATGTTCTCGCTCAGGATGCGCAGCACGGCCAGCGCCGCGGTGTAGCCGGCGGTGCCGAGCGCGGCCGCCTGTTCGGGGGTGAGGCCCTCGGGGAGCGCCACGGCGTACTCGCTGCTGATGCGGGCGCGCGTGGCGTAGCCGCCGTGCTCGGTCTCGGAGAGGCCGGCGCCGTTGAGCATCACCCAGTCGCCCGGCACGAAGCGCTCGTCGTCGGATTCGGCGACGATGCCCACGAGGTCGATGCCGGCCACCAGCGGGTGCTTGCGCACGACGCCCGGCCGCCCGGTCAGTGCCATGGCGTCCTTGTAGTTCAGGTCCGAGAACTTGACGTCGACGACGAGACCGCCGTCGCCGTCGAGGAACTCCTCGCCGACCTCCTCGACTGCCGAGCCGGACTCACGAACCACGATTGCCTTGACCATGGGGGCAAGCCTACGGGGTTTCGACACGCCCGTGCTCCTCGCAGGCTCGGAGTCGGGCGGCTCAACCAGCGTGGGGCGCTATGCGAGGTGGGCGCGGGCGTTGGCGAACAGGCGACCCCAACCGGTGCTGGCAGCGGTCGGGCCGTCAGACCAGCTCACCTGTGCGTTGCGCACCGAGCGGTCCGGGTGCACGATCAGCGCCGTGAACCTGCCGTCGGTGGTGGTCACGCCGGCGAGACCGTCAGGGGAGCCCGTCGGGTTCGCCGGGTAGGCCTCGGTGTGCTGGCCGTCGTGGCCGACGAAGCGCAGCACGCGCGCGGCCTTGCCGGAATCACCCTGTGAGGAGAAGTCCGCGCGGCCCTCGGCGGTGGAGAGCACCACGGGTAGGCGGGAGCCAGCCATGCCGTTGAGGAACGGCGACGGGGAGTCGAGCACCTCCACCAGCGACAGGCGGCCCTCGTAGCGGCCGGACGTGTTGTGCGTGAACCGCGGCCAGTCGTCTGCGCCCGGGATGAGCGAGGCGAGCGCCGTGAACAGGTGCGCGCCGTTGCCGAGGCCCAGGCCGAAGCTGTCCTTCCGGGCGAAGAACTCGTTGAACTCATCGCGGAGTCGCTCGTTGCTGAGGATCGACTGGGCCCAGCCCACGCCGGTGCCCAGCACGTCGCCGAACGAGGCGGCACCCGAGGCGGCGATGCCCGCCACGTCGGCCAGGTTGAAGCGGCCCTGCTGCAGGTCGGTCATGTGGACGTCGAGTACGTCGAAGCCCGCCTGGTGCAGCGCGAATGCGGTCTCGGCGCGGCCGGTCGTACCCTGCTCGCGCAGCAGTGCGACGGTGGGGCGGACGCCCTCGTTGAGGTAGGGCGCGGCCACGTCCCTGGTCGCCTCGAACGTGCGCAGTGCGCTGAGCCCGGGATCGTCGTCTGATGCGAAGGCGGCGTGCTCCTCGTCGGCGGTGGCCGGGTTGGCGCTGAGCGACGCGAGCCGCCAGGCCACCTCGTCCCAGGCCTGGCCGAGGTCGCGCAGCGACTCGTCGAGCACCTTGGAGCCCCCGACCTGCACGGTGACGCGGCGGTC
>DURG01000359.1 GCA_012837465.1 Propionibacterium sp.
CGCCGGCTCGCCTGCGACGCCAAGATCATCCCCGTCCTCCTCGACGGCAACTCCCGCCCCCTCGACGTCGGCGGCGAGAAGCGGTTCTTCACCCCAGCCATGCTCACCGCCCTCACCGAACGAGACCAGGGCTGCGCGTTCCCCAATTGCAACACCGCCCCCGCATCGTGCCACGCGCACCACATCACACCCTGGTGGGAATCAGGCCCCACGAGCGTCGACAATGGAGTGCTGTTGTGTCCGCACCACCACCGAGTGGTCGAACCAGACCCGAAACAGTCCCCCGAATCCCAATGGCAGGTTCACCTCGACCCAGCCACCGGGCTACCGACCTTCACCCCACCCCGGCACATCGACCCGGCCCAACAACCCCGACAACACGCCAGATACCTCCTGCGCGGAATCAAACTCGACCCCCCACCCCAGGCACCACCATGCCCAAAGACAAGCAGAACCGTCGAGATCGACCTCGACGAACTCCGCAAACACGCCTCCCCCGCGTGGTCACAAGACGGTTAGGCGGAGGCGTCCCTCGATACACCTCGCGCGGCGGCCTCGACTGTGCTCACTCGCTGCTGCGCGCGAGGCACTCGGGACCCGACAACCATCCGGATTCCGAGTCCCGCGCGAACACTCAGGACAGCGCCCTTCGACGCTCGCTGGCGCTCACGCTCAGGGACGCGGATTACTCGCCGACGGCGCGGGGGCGGAGCTCCATGACGTTGGATGCTGCATCGTCGGCCGAGGCCGTGATGGTGGCCTCGCCGTCCTCGACGGGGGCGGCCGGGTGGTCTGCCGTCGGGATCAACGGCGACGACGGGGTCACCGGCGCGGACAGGTCGATGGTGCGTACGGTGCGCGGCAGCAGGGGCTGCGAGACGTAGTTGTTGGAGCTCACGGGAACCGGGTCCCACAACGCGCCCATGTTCGTGGGCATGGTCAGTTCGATGGAGATCTCGGTGCTCTCGGTGTGCAGGTCACTCACGTCGATGGTCGTCGTGTCCTCGTCCTCATCGAATCCGGCCTTCACAGCGTCGGCCCGACGATCCAGGTTGCGGTGCATGGCCACCACCGTGAAACGGGCGACGGCCAGGAACACCACGAGGAGACCGCCGGGGATCGCGAGGCTCCACCACGGCACGATCGACAGGAACGCCAGCACGGTCAGCACCAGCACAGCCCCCGCCAGCAGGAGCACAACGGTGAGGCGACGCTTGGCGGCCTGACGTGCGATGAGGCGCAATTCATTCAATTCGGCGCGGCGGGTCAGCGGCGTGGACACACGGGCGAGATCCTCGTCCTCCACATAGTCCTCGACGTCGCGTCGCAAGATGCGCATCGAATCGGCGAAGCGCTCGGTGGGGTCCCCCTCGAGTTCAAGATCCGCCGGGCGCTGCGAGGTCACCCACGGAAGCGCGAACGCGAGACCAGCACAAACGACAACAGCGATGATGATCCCGGCGAGCATGCCCATACGTTAAACAACATCGGTGTGATTTGCTCAACGGCGCGCGGCGCGTTGCGAAGTCAGGCCGACATTCTTCGCCCACAACGTCGCGGGATCAGTCCTCTTCGTCGAACAGCCAGACCTTCACGGCCTGGCCGGCCTTCACGGTCTCGACCGATTCGTCGAGGATGATGAACGCGTTTGCCTGGGAAAGCTCCCCCAGCGCATGTGGCATGGCGACCTGCTCGACGTGGCGGATGCTGCCCTCGAGCGTGACGCGGCCGCGTAGCAGGTGCATGGTGCCCTGGCTGGAGCGCAGCATGGTGCTGGTGATGGCACGGACGGCACGGTGGTCCGTGCGGGCGCCCATCAGTTGCCGGATCAGGGGCCGGGCGAAGGCATGGAACGAGACGTAGGCGCTCACCGGGTTGCCCGGCAACATCAGCATGGGCACGCGCTCGTCGTCCTCGCCGATCAGACCGAAGGTCTGGGTGCGGCCGGGCGACATCGCCACATCCACCGAATCCACCAGGCCGAGCTCGTTCATGACGCCTGCGACAGCCTCGTAGTCCTCGCGGCGGCCGCCGGTGGTGGAGATCACGAGGTCCGCGCGGATCAGTTGGTCCGTGATGGCGGTGCGGATGGCGTCCGGGTCGTTCGAGTGGACGGCCACGCGGAACACGGTCGCGCCCGCGGCGCGCGCGGCGGCGCTGATCATGTAGGAGTTGGCGTCCGTGGCGTCGCCGTGGTTGACCTCGGCCCCGGGGTCGACGAGGTTCTCGCCGGAGCTGACAACCACGACGCGGGGGCGCGGCCGCACCATCACCTTGTCGATGCCGGCGCCGGCCAGCAGGCCCATCGCCCGGTCATCCAGGGTCTCGCCCTCGCTCAGCAGGCGGGTGCCGACGGCCAGGTGCTCGCCCGCGGCGCGCACGTACTCACCCTCGGCCACCTTCTCGATGAGGTGGGCGTGGCTGTCCTCGAGCGTGGCGAACGTCTCGGGCAGGACGGCATTGGCGCCGCGGGGCAGCACGTCACCGGGCGACACCACGACGGCCGCTCGCTCGGGCAGCCGTTCGACGCCGGCCTCGACGATGTCGAGCGGCTCGGCGAGGTGGCCTTCATCATCCATGAGGTCCGCGGCGCGCACGGCGTAGCCGGCGACCTTGGCGGTGGAGTTCGGCGGCACGTTGATCGAGGAGTCGATGTCCTCGCACATCACCTGGTCCCACGCTTCCAGCAGCGACGTGCCAAAGGGCTCGAGGGGCTTCACCAGGCTCAGCAGGTAGGCGGAGTGATCCGCCACGCTGCGCAGCCCGGAGGCGTTGAGCGCGGGGGGTTCCGGGAGCCGCGGCTCCTCGGGGATCTCCTCGACGACAGCGGGCTCCTGCTTCTTGCGTCCACCAAACCAAGCCATGGTCTTACGATATGCCAATGCCTGACATCGTTCGGAAAGGCGCGCTGCGCGAGGCCATCGCATCCGCACGCGCCGCGCTCACCGCGGAACAATGGGCGGCCGACGACGCCGAACGCACCCGCCACGTGCTGGCCGCCGTCGACGAGTTCCCTGCGGGCACCGCGTCGGTGTACCTCTCGCTCCCCGGCGAGCCCGACACCAGCGGCATCATCGACGGCCTGACCGAGCGGGGCTGGCGCGTGCTGGTACCGAAGCTGCGCCGCTCCCCCGATTGGGGCTGGTTCACCGGCTGGGACGACCTCACCCCGGGCTGGGCGGGCATCCCCCAGCCCTCCTCGCGCCTCGGCGCCGAGGCGCTCACCGAGGCCAACCTGATCCTGCTGTCCAGCCTCGCGGTCGGGCGCGACGGCACCCGCCTCGGCACCGGGGGCGGCTGGTACGACCGGGCGCTGGTCCACCGTCGGTCCGACGCGCTGCTGGTCGCCCTCTGTCGGGAGGACGAGGTGCTCGACACCATCCTCTCCGAGCCCCACGACGTGTCCATCCACGGCTACGCCACTGAGCGCGGTTGGGTGGTTCGTTGACCGCTGAACTATCATGGCCGCGGTCATCCCCCCGGAGGAAGTCAATGCCCACCTACCAGTACCGCTGCACCGAGTGCGGCACCGACCTCGAGGTCGTACAGAAGTTCACCGACGACGCGCTCACCGTCTGCCCCGAGTGCGACGGCAAGCTGCGCAAGGTGTTCAGCGCCGTCGGCGTGGTGTTCAAGGGTTCCGGCTTCTACAAGACGGACAGCCGCAGCGCGTCGAAGCCAGCGGCCACCGAGAAGAAGGCCGAGCCGGCCAAGACCGAGCCCGCCAAGGCTGAATCGAAGCCTGTCCCGAAGGCGGAGGCCAAGTCCGCCTGAGCGGCTCAATCCGCTGAACCTGTGGACAACGGTGGATCGCGGCTCCCGCTTGCCACAGTGGAGGCATGAAGCACCTCCTGAATTCCGTCGTGCACTGGGTCTCCTGGCACCGACGCCTGATGGGCGCAGTGCTGGCCGGTTTCGCCGTCCTCCTGCTGGGCTCCGCGCTCTCCGAGCCGGACGGCCCCCGCGAATCCGTCGTCGTCCTGGCCTCCTCACTGCCTGCCGGGCACACCCTGACACCTTCTGACGTGAAGGTGGCGCAACTTTTCCCCGAGGCCGTCCCCGACGGAGCGCTGACGGATCCCGAGTCGCTGTTCGGCCGGAGCACGGCAGTCGCCCTGCGGGAGGGAAGCATCCTCCAGCCCACGCTGCTGGCCGAGGGCACCAACGCTGAGCCCGGGCGTGCACTCGTGCCCATCACGCTGCGCGACCAGGCGCTCCGGGCGCTCCTGAAACCCGGTGACCGGATCACGCTGGTTGCCCCCGGGTATGAGCAGGTGGAGGTGCTCACCTCGGACGCACGGGTGGCGGTGCTCGCGAGCCCCGTCGAGGGGTCGCCGCTGTCGATGGGAGGCACCGAGCAGGGAGCGCTCATCCTGGTCAACGTTCCGTCTGCACAGGCACCTTTGGTCGCCGCACTGGGCCAGGATGGCGGGATCAGGGTCGTGCTGGGGAGCCTGTAGCGGAGTTCCGCCACACTTTTGGTGCTGGCCCTTTTGATCGTTATAGTTCTCCGGGGCCATTGGCCTCCCCGATGCTGCCTCCGCAGCTTCGGCACCCACTTCCCGCACGATCGTTGCGGAACACAGAAAGTCTGAGAGCTATGAATGGCTTCAAGGAATTCCTGATGCGCGGCAACCTCGTCGAGCTTGCCGTCGCCTTCGTCGTCGGCGCCTCCTTCGCCACCGTCGTCGAGGCGTTCACCACCATGTTCATGGACGTTCTGGGCAAGCTCGGTGGCACCCCCGATTTCTCCCAGTACAACCCCGGCGGCGTCTCGGTCGGCCCGTTCCTGACCGCGCTGCTCGCCTTCATCATCATCGCGGCCGTCGTGTACTTCGGCGTCGTCCTTCCCTACACCAAGGCCAAGGAGCGCTTCGACAAGTCCGGTGAGGAGACCCCCGAGCTCACCAAGAGCGAGGAACTGCTCGCCGAGATCCGCGACGTCCTCAAGACCCGCACCATCTGATCCCTCGGATACGA
>DURG01000360.1 GCA_012837465.1 Propionibacterium sp.
CCACATCGTAGGTGAGTGGTCACGTTTCACTCGGATCCGGCCGCAGGAGGTGCAGGTTGAGGGCGGGTTTGGAGGCCCCTCAGCGACATTTCCACACGGTGATACTGAGCATCGGTACTCAGGGATACCTAGAGGCAGTACCTAGGAAAGTCGGGTAGATCTCCCCACTGATATGGCGGACATCCGTCGCCGTTTCGCGCCACCCTTGATGTAGCACTCCACAGGGGATCGAGGAAGGCTCAAAATGACTGGAATGACCACCGCTTGCGTGGCCTACGCGAACGTGTTTCTCCATCCGCTGCTGGACGACGGCACGTCGCCCGCATCGCGCGGGGAGCGCCGGGAGCAGCAGATGCTGCGGACCCAGGCTGAGAAGATGTGCGCGGGTTGCCCACTCATGGCCAAATGCCTCACCGACGCCATCGTGAAGTTCGACGTCGCAGGTTTCGTCGCCGGCACCACCAAGCGCCAGCGCCAGGAGATCCGCGCCCGCCTCGGCATCACCGTCGCGCCTGAGGACTTTGACACCTTCGCCGGCGTCAACTCCGGCCGCCAGTTCGACCGCTACGAGATCCACCGCATGCGCGCGGCCAACCCGGACCAGCCGCTCAGCGTGATCGCCGCCAAGGTCGGCTGCTCGGTCTCCACCGTGAAGCGCCACCTGCGTCGCATCGAGGCAGAGGGTGGCGTTCCCCGCCCCATCGAGAAGAAGTCTCCGACGCCGGCCCAGATCGTGGCCGTGGCGGAGGATGTCAGGCGCGGCACCCGTCGGGTCGCCGCAGCCTGACACCCAAGAACGAAAGGGTCGCCCCAACCCCCGGGGGCGGCCCTTTCTCCTTGCTCAGGGGTTTCGACACGACCGCGCTCCTCGCAAGCTCGGATGCGGTCGGCTCAACCAGCGAGTGATCAGGCGGCGCCTTCGGCGCGGACCTCCGGGAACCAGAGGCTCAACTCGTCGACAGTGCCGAGGTCTGCGAAGTTGCCGGTCACGGCGTCAGCGGCGGCCTTGACCTCGTCCGGGGCGTCGCCCATGGCGACACCACGGCCGGCCCATTCGAGCATCTCGATGTCGTTGCGGCCGTCGCCGATGGCGAGCACGTTCTTGCGTTCGATGCCGAGTTCGCGGCAGACCATCTCCAGACCGAAGGCCTTGTCGATGCCCTTGGGCGCGATGTCCAGCCACGCGGACCAGCCGACGAAGTAGGCGACCTCCTGCAGGCCGAGCTGGCCCACCATCTCGCTGAACGCCTCCTCGGTGGTGTCCGGGTCGCGCACGATGACGCGGGAGACGTGCTCCTTGGACAGGGCATCCACGGGGACGACCTCGACATCGCCCAGCAGTTCGCCGGGCGGGAACTCACGGTTCACGCGCCAATGGAGGCCGTCCTGGACGGCGATCCGCGCGTTCGGGGCGATCTCGGAGACCTGGCGCACGACGTCGCTGGGGTCGAAGCGGGTCTCGTGGCGGATGTCGAGTTCCGGGTAGGTGACGACCATCGCGCCGTTGGCCGACACGTGCCAGCCGTGGGGCAGCCCGATGTGGTCTGCGATCGGCTTGGTGGCCAGCCACGAACGGCCGG
>DURG01000361.1 GCA_012837465.1 Propionibacterium sp.
GCGCCCGTCGCCGACGCCGCCCTGGACGCCGGGTTCATCATCAACGCCCCGCGCCCCCACGTGCTGCGCCTGGCGCCGCCGCTGATCTCCACGCGCTCAGACCTCCAGCCGTTCATCGACGCCCTGCCCGCGCTGCTCGACAACGCGCTGGTTGGGCCTGCGACCTCGACGTTGGTTGAGCCTGCGACCTCGACGTTGGTTGAGCCTGCGACCCCGACGCTGGTTGAGCCTGCGAGCTCTGCGAGCAGTGTCGAAACCCCTGAAGCCCCTCGCCGTGCCTAAGCACACGCGTGCCGGACGCCTGGCGACGCTGCGCCAACTGCTTTCGGAGGCCCGCTACACGTCGCAGGGCGAGCTGATCGACGCGCTGGCCGGGCACGGCATCACAGCCAGCCAGACCACGATCAGCAAGGACCTGCTTGAACTCGGCGCAGTCCGGCAGCGGGGCTCCAGCGGGGCCCTCGTCTACGCCCCCGCAGGGGAGGACGGCGGGGAGGCGGCGATGGAGAAGCTCGCCCGGCTCTGCGCCGAGCTCCTCCAATCCATCCGGCACGCAGGCACCCAGATCCTCGTCAAGACGCCGCCGGGGGCGGCGCAGTATTTCGCCTCCCACCTCGACCTCGCCGGTCTCAGCGGCGTGTTGGGTACGATCGCCGGCGACGACACCGTGCTGGTGATCGCCACCGACAACGAGGCAGCCAACCGCACGGTCGGCGTCATCTCCGAGATGACCCGCACCGGCAGACCAGCAAAGGAACAATCGTGAGCACAGGACGACTTTGGGGTGGCCGCTTCGAGGGTGGGCCGAGCGAGGCGATGTTCGCGCTCAGCAAGTCGACCCAGTTCGACTGGCGCCTCGCGCTGCACGACATCGCAGGCTCGCGTGCACACGCCAAGGCGCTCAAGGCGGCGGGCCTGCTGACCGACGAGCAGGCCACCGCGATGGACGAGGGCCTGGCCGAGTTGGCGCGTCGCGTCGAGGCGGGGGAGTTCCTGCCGGCCGAATCAGACGAGGACGTCCACGGCGCGCTCGAACGCGGGCTGAAGGACATCGTCGGCGCAGACCTCGGGGGCCGCATCCGCGCCGGCCGCTCGCGCAACGACCAGATCGCCACGCTCATCCGCTCCTACCTGCGCGAGGAGATCCGCCTCATCGCCCAGGACGTCGACGGCGTTCTCACGGCGCTGGCCAGCCAGGCCGAGAAGTACCTCGGTGCCGTCATGCCGGGGCGCACGCACCTGCAATCCGCGCAGCCCATCCTGCTCAGCCACCACCTCCTGGCCCACGCGTGGCCGCTGGTGCGCGACATCGAGCGGCTCCACGACCTCGACAAGCGCCTCTCGGTCAGCCCCTACGGGTCGGCCGCGCTGGCCGGCACGTCGCTGGGCCTCAGCCCCGAACTCGTCGCTGCCGAACTGGGCTTCGAGTCGTCCGCGCCCAACTCGATCGATGGCACCGCCGCCCGCGACCTCATCGCCGAGGCCGCCTACGTGCTGGCCCAGATCGGCGTCGACCTGTCGCGCCTCTCCGAGGATGTCATCGTCTGGTGCACCGCGGAGTTCGGTTTCGCGACCCTTGACGACGCCTGGTCCACCGGCAGCTCGATCATGCCGCAGAAGAAGAACCCCGACGTCGCCGAATTGGCCCGCGGCAAGGCAGGTCGCCTCATCGGCAACCTCACCGGGCTGCTGGCCACGCTCAAGGGGCTCCCGCTCGCGTACAACCGCGACCTGCAGGAGGACAAGGAGCCGATCTTCGACGGCATCGACCAACTGCACGTGCTGATCCCCGCCGTCGCAGGGATGGTGGGCACGTTGACATTCCACCGGGAGCGGATGGCGGAGGTGGCGCCGAAGGGGTTCTCGCTGGCCACCGACGTCGCCGACCACCTCGTCCGGGCCGGCGTGCCGTTCTCCGTGGCCCACGAGGTCGCCGGCGAGACCGTCCGCTACTGCGAGGTCAAGGGCGTCACGCTCCAGGACCTCACCGTCGACGACCTCCCGCAGATCTCGGAGCACCTCGACGACGGCGTCCTCGACGTCCTCACGGTGGAAGGATCCGTGG
The DNA here is from genome assembly GCA_012837465.1 of Propionibacterium sp. GTDB lineage: Bacteria > Actinomycetota > Actinomycetes > Propionibacteriales > Propionibacteriaceae > Arachnia. The sequence goes on from DURG01000361.1 coordinate 2,066, forward strand.
CGAGCCGCGACGGCCGCGGCGGCACCGCTCCTGCCCGGGTCGCCGAGCAGCTCGCCGAACTCCGCGTCGCCCAGGAATCCCTCGCCGCCTTCTGACGGTCCCTGAGCGTGTCGCGTCCGAGCTTGCGAGGACCGTGACACGTCGAAGGCGCTGTCCTGAGTGTTCGCGAGGTACGAGCGAACGTATCGAAGGGGCCCCCGCAGCTTGCCTTTGGGCTTTACAC
>DURG01000362.1 GCA_012837465.1 Propionibacterium sp.
CGGTCGATGCCGACGAGGCGGGCCTCGGGGCAGGCCTCGAGGATGGCGATGGCGTGGCCGGCGAGGCCGAGGGTGCCGTCGACGTAGACGGCGCCCGGGCGGGAGAGGGCCGGGCGCAGCAGATCGACGATGCGGTCACGCATGACCGGATCGTGTACATCTGTGAAGCCCTGCATCTGCTGGTTCGACCCTTCTTCCGTACTTCGCCGTATTTCGTTGGACCCATCCAGTGGTTCCCTTCCGGGCCGGACCTGACATCGGGGAAGAGAAGTCAGGGCCTTACCGGCCGGGAGCCACCGGCTGGGTTCGTCACCACCCGCTGAGGGCGGTGAACTCGTCGTCCATCTCGGAGAAGCCCTCTTCGCTGGCTTCCGAGTACTTCTGCCATGCCTCGGCGTCCCAGATCTCGGCGCGTTCGCCAGCGCCGATCACCACGACGTCGCGATCCAGGCCGGCGTACTGGCGCAGGTTCGGGGGGATGGTCACACGCCCCTGCCGGTCTGGAACTTCATCGCTGGCCCCGGCCATCAGCATGCGCTGGTAGTCGCGGACCTGCTTGACGGTGCTCGGAGCGCTCATGAGGGCCGACATCTTGGCCTCGAACGCCGCCTTGGGGTAGACGGCCAGCGCGCGCTCCTGCGTCCGGGTGACGACCAGGCCGCCCTCCAGCGCATCGCGGAACTTGGCGGGAAGGATCAGGCGGCCCTTCTCGTCAAGCTTCGGTGTGTACGTCCCCATGAAGAACATGCGCTTTTCGGGCCTCCTTCCACCACTTTCGCCCCACTTTGCTCCACTGCGCCCCACAGTACTCCACTTTCCTCCCCAAACACACCACTTTTTGTCGGTGGGTTGTGCTCATGTGGATTCCCGACTGCCGCGAGGGACGGCCCCGAGTGCCCGCGAGGAACGAGCGGGTGTATCGAGGGACGAAGATGAGTTGCCCGCACGGGCCGGTTAGTCTTGGAGACGCTTTCCTACCGACCCGAGGAGCCCCGGTGAACCAGCCCGCCACGCCGTCACTGCACGAGGTGTCCCAACTCGCCAGCCGTATCGCCGGCGAGATGGCCCGTGTGATCGAAGGCAAGCCCCACCAGATCCGGATGGCCGTGATCGTGCTCCTGGCCGAGGGACACCTCCTCATCGAGGACGTCCCCGGAGTCGGCAAGACGGTGCTCGCGAAGTCGCTCGGCCGTGCCATCTCCGGAGACGTCAAGCGCATCCAGTTCACGCCCGACCTGCTGCCCAGCGACGTGACGGGCGTGTCGGTGTTCAACCAGTCCACGCGGGAGTTCGAGTTCAAGCCCGGTGGGATCTTCGCCCACATCGTGCTGGGCGACGAGATCAACCGTGCCTCCCCCAAGACCCAGTCGGCGCTGCTGGAGGCCATGGCCGAGAGCCAGGTCTCGGCCGACGGGAAGACCTACCAGCTCAACCAGCCGTTCATGGTGATCGCGACGCAGAACCCCATCGAGATGGAGGGCACCTACCCCCTCCCGGAGGCGCAGCGCGACCGCTTCATGGCACGCATCACCATGGGCTACCCGGCGCGTCGCTCCGAGGTCGCCATGTTGGCCGCGCAGGCCGGTGGCGACCAACTCGGCTCGGTGACCGCCGTGACCGACGCCGACAGCGTCGCCGACGCGATCAAGGCCGTGCGCAGCGTCTACGTCGCGCCCGTGATCAACGACTACATCGTCAGCATCGTCGAGGCCACCCGCGAGCACCCCGACCTCCGGCTGGGGGCGAGCCCACGTGCGTCGCTCCACCTGATGCGCGCCTCCCGCGTCGAGGCCGCCCTCGCCGGGCGCGACTACGTCATCCCGGAGGACGTGCGGGCCCTCGCGGCCGAGGTGCTGTCGCACCGCGTGCTGCCCACGGTCGAGGCCCAGGTCGCCCGCCGCGACCCCGCCGCGATCATCACCTCGGTGCTGGCGTCGGTGCCGACGCCCGCCAGGGGCTGAGCAGGTGCGTCGAGGGACCCGGCTGACCGGACGCGGCATCGCACTGCTGCTGTTCGGGGCCGTCGCGGCCGCGGGCGCCGCATACATCGGTGAGACCGATCTGCTCTGGATCGGCCTCGCCCTGATCCTGCTGCCCCTGCTCGCGCTCGCCTACCTCTTCCTCGTGCGCCCCTTCGTCAGCCACGAGCGCACGCTCACGCCGTCGACCATCCCCGTGGGCACGTCGACCCGGGTCGTGCTGCACGTGGCGAACGAGTCGCCGGCACAGGCGGCCGCGCTCCGCTTCCACGACACGGCTGACGGCTCGCTCGGCGGCGGCGCGTCGTTCGTCATCGCCCGCGGCTTCGGCGCCTGGCACCAGTCGGTGGGCTACACCGTTGAGGCCAGCCGACGCGGCCGCTACACCGTCGGGCCGCTCCAGGCCCAGACCGGTGACCCCCTCGGGCTGGCCCAGCGAGGCTTCACCGCCAAGGGCCGCAACTCCATGCTGCGCGTCACCCCCCGCATCTGGCGCCTCGAGGAACTCGCGGGCGGCGCCGGGCTCGGCAGCGCAGGTGAGGCGACCCCCCAGCGCATCGGTCAGGCCGGCGCCGACGACGTGCTGGTGCGCGAACATCGCCACGGTGACGACATCCGCCGCGTGCACTGGAAGATGACCGCCAAGAAGGACGACCTCATGGTGCGACTCGAGGAGCACCCGTGGGACCCGTCGAGCACGCTGATCGTCGACACCCGCCGCGGCGCGCACCTGGGCGACGGCCCCGACGGTTCGCTCGAATGGGCCGTCTCCGCGGTCGCCTCCGTTGCGGCCCTGCTGAGCGAGGGCCGGCACCGCCTCGCCATCCTCGCCCCGTCCGGGCGCGTCTTCGAATCCGCCCGCGGCTCCGGCGAGGCCTCCAAGCAACTCATGATCGAGGCCATGACGGACCTGCAGACCTCCGAGGAGGCCTGGCTGGGCTCGGCCGTCGAGGACCCGGAGTCGCTGTCCTCAGCCGCCTCGCTGGTGGCCGTGACCGGCCTGCTCGACTCCTCCGACGCCGCGGCCCTGGCCGCAGCCGGCGGCCGGGCCCGCAGCCTGATCGCGCTGGTTCCCGACGCCCCTTCGTGGCGGGCCCCGGCTGACACCCATGACGAACACGCCGAGGCGGTGCGCTTCCTGCGCGGCCGCGGGTGGCACGTCGAGGCCTACCGGCGCGGCGAGCCCGTGCCCAAGGTGTGGGAGCGGGTGACGCGATGAGGTTCACCTACCACCCGTTCTCCAGCGTGGTCGTGGCCATCGCCGTGTGGCTCGGCCTCCTGCCGCTCTCCCCGCTGCTGTCCGAACTCGAGCCGGTGCTCGCCCACTCCTGGTTCATCCTCGGCGCATCCGCCGTCGTGGGCCTCGGGTTGGCCCTCCTCCGCGCGCCCCGGGCGCTGATCCTGTTCTCGCAACTCTTGGTGATCGTCGGCGTGCTCGCCTGGCGCGGATTGGAGATGGCGCCGGCCGGTGAGCCGCTGGAGTCGCTCCAGCTCCTGACCGCCGAAGGCGTGGAGGCCATCCGCAGCAACCCCCCACCCCTGCCCATGGAGTCGGGTGTGCTGTGGCTGACGCTGGTGTTCACGGCGGTGTTGGTCATCGTCGTCGAACTGCTGGTCAACGGGTTGGAGCAACCGGCCTGGACCATCGCCCCGCTCGCGCTCGGGTACGGCATCAGCGCACTGATCATCACGCGTGACCTCGACTGGCTGCTGCTGGTCCCCGTCATCGCCGGCTACGTGGCGATCCTCCTCAGTGTGACCGGTGCCGGCGAGGCCGCTGGCAGGGCGTCGCGGGCCGGGTCCTACCACGTGTCCCGCACCCTCGTCGGTCTGGCCACGGGCGCTGCGGCCTTGGCACTGGCCATCGTCATCGCCACCACCATCCCCATGGGCGAGAAGCAGCCGTGGAACGATGGCGGCTCCGACGGCCCCATCCAACTGAGCGACCCCACGGTCCGGCTCAACGAGGACCTCCACCGCCCCACCGACGCACCGGTGCTCACGTACCGCACCTCGAACGGTGAACCCGCCTACCTCCGTACCGTGGCCCTGCCGAGCCTCTCCCAGTCCGGCGCCGGCCTGCTGCCCATGTCGCTCAGCCGCTCCGGCATGGAGCGTACCTACGAGCACCGCGACAACGCCGAGCGCGTCGAGGTCGAGGTCCAGATGGCCGCCGTCCCGTCCGAATACCTTCCCGCCCCGTTCGCGGCCGCGAAGTGGGACGCGGACGGCCTCTGGAGCTACGACCCAGACACCCTCTCAATCGTCGCTGCCGGTGAGGACAGGATCCAGCAGACCGTCAACCTCCACTACAAGGTGGAATCCGACATCCCCAGCCCCACCCGCTCGCAGATCCAGGCAGCGGGCGCCGGCGGGGGGCTCGACTCCGTGACCCGGGAGGTTCCGCGCGGCCTCGATCCCAGCGTGACCGCGCTCACCACCCAGGTGGTCGGCGACGCCACCACCGCCGGCGACAAGGCCCTGCGCATCCAGCAGTTCCTGCGCTCGGACGCCTTCGACTACAGCCTGCAGGCACCCACTTCCTCCTCCGGCTCCGACGCGATCTCCAGCTTCCTGTTGGACCAACGCTCCGGGTACTGCATCCACTTCGCCTCCGCGATGATCGCGATGGCCCGCGTCGAGGGCATCGACGCCCGCATGGCCATCGGCTTCACTCCGGGGCAGCAGCAGGACGACGGCACCTATGCCGTCACCTCCCACGACGCCCACGCCTGGCCCGAGCTCTACCTCGACGGCTTGGGCTGGGTGGCCTTCGAGCCCACCCCCGCCTACCAGGGCAACCCCGAGTACGTGGACCCGTCGGCCATGCAGCCGGAGGCCTCCCCCACCCCGGCGCCGGAATCGAGCCCGACGCCCACCGTCGCCCCGACGGTCGCTCCGCCCTCCGCGGAGCCGACGCCCACGGCCCAGCCCACCGCTCCGGATGCATCCGACGGTGGCATCGGCGCAACTGGCGGTTGGATCCTCGGCGCCCTGGCGCTGCTTCTCCTCCTGGCGCTGCCCGCGCTGATCCGCATCGGCCTGCGCCAGGCCCGGCTCCGCGCCGGGCAGGAACCCGATCGCGCTGCTGACTCCGCGTGGAACGAGGTGCGCGCCCTGTTCGCCGACTACCGCCTCCCCTGGCCCGAGGGTTCCCCCGGCCCGGTCGGCGTCGCTGCGGCCGAGGACCTCCCGCCCGACGGTGCGGCGGCGCTGAAGGAGATCTCGTCGACGGTGGAACGCAGCCGTTTCGCCCGTGATGGCGCCGCCCCCACTGAGTTGCCCGCGCAGGTCAACGCCCTGCGTAGCGTGCTCTCCGGGAACGCCACCACGGGCACCCGACTGAAGGCGTTGCTGGTGCCCGCATCCCTCTGGCAGTCCGGCCGGTAGCCAGATTGCTCTTGGGGGTTGGTGATTCCCAGCATAGAATGGCGCCACCACCGGTCCAACAAGGGAGAAGGCCATGGCGCTGTCTGAACAAGAGCAGAGGCTGCTCGAGCAGCTTGAGGCGTCCCTGAAGGCTGACGACCCCAAACTCGCCGACACCCTCAGCGGCACCACCCAGATCAAGGTCCACCGTCGCCGCGCAGCCATCGCAGGCCTCGCGTTCATCGCCGGTGTGATCGTCCTCCTCGTTGGCGTCCAGATCCATCCGGCCGTCAGCATCGTCGGCTTCCTGCTCATGCTCGGCGGCGTCCTGGTGGGCGTGAGCTCGTGGCAGCGCGTGGCAGATGACAACCCGCAGCCCAGCCGCCCGGGCCCCGGCGGCCCCCGCGTCTCCCCCACCTCGTCGAACCAGGAGTTCATGGACAAGCTCGAGGAGCGCTGGCGCCGCCGCCAGCAGGGCGACCTCTGATCTCGCGCTGAGCACCAGCGAACGACGAAGGGCGCCTGCAGCTTGTCTGTGGCGGTGACGACAGCCTGGTCCCTGAGCGTGTCGCGTCCGAGCTTGCGAGGACCGTGACACGTCGAAGGCGCTGTCCTGAGTGTTCGCGAGGTACGAGCGAACGTATCGAAGGGGCCCCCGCAGCTTGCCTTTGGGCTTTACAC
>DURG01000363.1 GCA_012837465.1 Propionibacterium sp.
TGCTGGGGTTGGCGAGGGCGTTGTCGCTGCTCAGCGTGCCCTTCTTCATCAGGTAGAGCGTCAGCGCGGTGAGCGCCAGCAGGATGATGCCGATCGAGCGCCGCATGAGGGTGTCGTCGCTGAACGCCAGGAACGCGGCGCCCATCACCAGCCCCACGAGCACGCTCGGGATGAGGCGGAGGAGCGCCTTGACGTCCACGTCGTGCCGGTAGGTCCACACGGCCACGAGGTCACCCACTATCAGCAGCACGAGTAGCGCTGCCGTGGACTCGCGGGCGGGCAGGACGGCCGCGAAGGCTGCGACGGAGATGGTGGCCGCTCCCGGGAGTGCCGTCTTGGCGACCCCGATCAAGAGCGCGGCGAGCCCCAGGATCACCCAGGCCGCCGTCGACAGTTCCGCCATGGGTCGGATCCTACTCACGTGGAGGTTTATGTCATAACAAGTTCTCAGGGCCTGTTGGCTGAGCTCGGCGATGACGTCTGGGTGTCCATCCCGCCCTGTCTTGGCGGGCTCGTTCAGCCTGCGGTGACGGCCTGCTTCGATGAGTTGAGCACGCGCAGTAGGGGAGCGTAGTGCTGCTCCACGGCGAGTCGGTAGCCCTCCAGGTCGCCGGCCACGGCGGCATCGACCATGTCGCGGTGCGCCTGGACCGTCTCGTCCAGGTCCTGCGGCGTCGGGACGCCCAAGCGGGGGCCGATCAGCGTGTGCACATCCCAGAACGCCCCCACCAGTTGGGCATAGAGCTCGTTGCTCAGCACCTCGGCCAGGGTGAGGTGGAAGGCGCGGTCCTCGGCGCCGAACGACTCGCCTGCTTCGTTCTTCTGTGTCATCGCGTCGCACAGCGACATCAGGCCGGACGCGTCCTGGCCCTCCATCCGCTCGACGATGCCCGGCGCCAGCGATTGATCAAGGCCGATGCGCACATCGACGATCTGGCGCAGCGTCTCGTAGTCCTCGCCCGGCAGGACGACCCCCTTGAAGGCCAGGCCCTCGACGAGCGGGCGCAGGGACATCTGGCCCACGAACATGCCCGTGCCGTGCCGCACCTCGAGGATGTCGAGGGTGACGAGCGAGCGGATCGCCTCGCGCAGGTTGGAGCGGGAAACCCCCAACGCTTCGATCAACTGCAGCTCGGTGGGCATCGCGTCCCCGGGCTGGAGCTTCTCGCGCAGGATGTGCTCCTTGACCGACTGGATCGTCTGGCGGAGGCGTTGAGGTTCGTGCCGATTCGTCACGATTCAGCATCCTTTCGAGTTTTCCTGCTCAAATTTCTTGAGTGGGTTGAGTCTAACGGGCTATAACGTGTAATACTGATTGTAGGTCCGACATCCGATGTCCGATAACTAGGAGAGTTTTCAATGACGAACCCCATGAGCACGCCCACGTCGCGTCGCAGCATGTTCAAGCTCGCCGGCTCCTTCGGCGCAGCCGCCGCACTGGCCGGCTCGCTCGCAGCCTGCACCCCGGCTGAGGGCCCGGCCACCGCTGGCCCGACCACCGCCGGCACCGAGACCACCCCCGCCGGTACCGAGACCACCGCTGCTGGCACCGAGACCA
>DURG01000364.1 GCA_012837465.1 Propionibacterium sp.
CCCCGGGCCGCCGTCCTGCGTGTGCTTCAGGCTGCGCGATCAGGCGCGAGCCTCGTGGGCGCCGTCGGTGCGACGATCGCGGTCCACGACGACGGGATCGCGGTGGCGGATCGACAGCAACGCCCAGCCGAGGAGGCCGAACATCAGGCCGAGGCCGATCACGAGGGCGGAGACGCCGTAGGCGATGACAGAGCCGAACAGCGACGAACGAAGGAAGGACGCGTTCTGCATCGTGGCGCGCTTCTGGGTGTATTCCTCGGCGAGGGCCTCGTCCCCGGCATCGCGGGCCTTATTGGCGAGGGTGCCGAGCGTGGCGTAGGTTTCGCCTCCGGAGCCCGCCAGTGCGTGCTGGTTGATGATCTCCGCCTGGGCGTAGGCCGACAGCGGGCCGCCAACCGGCTTGCCGGCGTAGGCGCCATTCATGAACTGCGAGTCACCGGGGACGGTGATGTTCTCGGCCTTGAGCTGCGAGGTCACGGTGCCCCAGACGATGCCGCCGGCGACGATCATGATGAGGCCGGCGATGATCGACAGGATGCCGACAATTTTGGTGGCCTTCATACTGAGGCCCTCCTTCTGAAGTTTCGGGGTGCTAACACCCGGTGGGGGTATAGAAGCCATGTGGGTTTCCGGTCGCAACCTTACGGGGGTCCCGTATGTGGAGCTCACGACACGCCGTAGCATGCACCTAGAACCGCAGTCGTAGCAAATACCGCGGGAGGTCAGACCAGGGTCTGATGCACCTCGTCGAGATCGGCGGTCACCTCGGCGCGCATGTTGCCGATTCCGGGGTTGTCCGCGAAACGGGGAATCACGTGCACATGGGTGTGGAAGACCTCCTGGCCGGACGCCCCGCCGGCGTTGGACACCACGTTGCAGGCGTCGGCCCCCAACTTGTCCTTGAGCAGCCTGCCGACGCGCGCCACGGCGTGCCCGATCTCGGCGAGCACCTCGTCGTCCTCGAGCACGTCCACGCTGTGCCGCTTCGGGATCACCAGCGTGTGGCCCTTCTGCCAAGGCGAGATGTCGAGGAAGGCGAAGGCCACGTCGTCCTCGTACACCTTCTTCGAGGGGATGTCTCCGGCGATGATCTTGCAGAACAGGCAGTCCATGGTTCTCTCCTAGTCAGCGGACTTCGATGTCGGCCTTGCGGAGGCCGGCCTTGACTTCTTCGACGGTGAGCGTGCCGTAGTGGAACACGCTGGCGGCGAGCACCGCGTCGGCGCCCACCCGGGCGGCCTCCACGAAGTGCTCCACGGTGCCCGCTCCGCCGGAGGCGATGAGTGGTACGTCGACGGCGGCGCGCATGGCCCGCAGCATCTCAAGGTCGAAGCCGTCGGTGGTGCCGTCGGCGTCCATCGAGTTGAGCAGGATCTCGCCCACCCCACGATCGGCGGCCTCACGGGCCCAGGCGATGGCGTCCGCCCCGGCCGACTTCTTCCCGCCATGGGTGGTCACGCCGTAGCCGGACGGCATCCCCTCCTCGCGGCGGGCGTCGACCGAGAGCACCAGCACTTGATTGCCGAACGCCTTGGTGATCTCGTCGATCACCTCGGGCCGGGCCAGCGCGCCGGTGTTGATGCCCACCTTGTCTGCGCCGGAGCGCAGCAGGGCGTCGACGTCCTCGACCGAGCGCACTCCCCCGCCGACGGTGAGCGGGATGAACACCGTCTCGGCGCAGCGGGCAACCATCTCTCGCGTGGTGGCGCGGCCCTCGACGGAGGCCGAGATGTCGAGGAAGGTCAGTTCGTCGGCTCCCTGGGCGGAGTACTTCGCGGCGAGTTCGACGGGGTCACCTGCGTCGCGGAGGTGCTGGAAGTTGACCCCCTTGACCACGCGGCCGTCATGGACGTCGAGGCAGGGGATCACGCGGAGTGCTACGGGCATGGGCAAACACTAACCGAGTCCCGAGTGCCGCCGCGAGGCTCCGTGCTGAGCTTGTCGAAGTGATCGAGCGACGGTGTATCGAGGGGCGGTCCCTCGATACACGCCCGTTCGTTCCTCACGGGCGCACTCGGAACCCGGAGGCAGACACCGATCGCCCACCACGGGCGCACTCCGGATGCGATCAATCCTCCGACATCTCGGCCGCGACCACGCCGCGGCGCATGGAATCGGCGACCACGTGGCACGTGCGGCGCAGGTCGCCGGGGCCGACGGCGGTGGCCAGTTGGCCAGCAAGGTCGACGACCTGCCGCACCCAGCGCACGAAGTCGCCCGCCGAGAGGCTGGTGGTGGCCAGCACCTTCGACAGGTCCTGCCCGGACGACCAGCGCCAGGCCGCCTCGGCGAACCCGATGTCCGGCTCGCGGCTGCGGTCACGCTTGTGGTGGCGCTCCAGCTTGCCGACCTCGCGCCAGACGTCGCGCAGTTGCGACTGGGCCCGTTCCGACGCCGGGTCGGGCATCCTGGGCAGCACCGCGTCGCGGGTGGGGCGCGACTCATAGACCAGGGTCGACAGCACCGCCGCCAACTGGGGAGGGGTGAGGCCGGCGAACACGTCACGGCGGATGCACTCGGCAGCGACGAGGTCGAGTTCGTTGTAGATGCGTCGCAGCATGGTGCCGGCGGCGGTGAGGGTGTCGCCGTCGAGGTAGCCGAGGTCGCTGAGGACGGCCAGGACACGCTCGAACTGGACGGCGAGCGAGTTGGCGCGGCCGGTGACCTTGCGCTCCATCCGCTCGGCCTCCCGCTCGAGGCGGATCACGCGGGCGGCCTCGACCGCGTGGATCTCGCGGTCCTCACAGGCGTGGCAGGGGTGTGCCTTCAGCTCGTTGCGGAGTTGGCGGATCCGGCGCTGGGTGTCGTCATCCGACGGCGGCGCGGTGTCGGGCACCTCCGGGTCGATCGAAGCGATCTTGTTGCTCATCGCCGAGAGCAGGGAACGTCGGTCCGCGCGGTCGCGCACCGAGAAGTGGCGCGGCACACGCACCCGGCCTACTGGCTCGAGCGGGCCCCGCAGGTCGTGGGGCTGCAACTTGAGGACGGTGTGGTCCCCGGAGATGACCTGGGCCCACGGCTCGGCGCGGCGGCCCTTCTGGCCCACTCGCAGCACCACGCACCAGCCCTGGCGCGGCACGTGGACGATGTCCCCCGGCATGAGAGTGGTCAGCGATGTGGCCACCGACTCTGAGAACTCGGCCTTGCGGGCCTTGGATCCCTCCGCCTCCAAGCGGCTGATCTCGTCGCGCAGGCGGGCGTACTCCATGAAGTCGCCCAGATGGCACTCGACGGCCTCCCTCGCCACCGCCAAGTCGGCCTGCGTGGAGCGGGTGGTCCGGGTCGCCTGCACCACGGACTTGTCAGTCTGGAACTGCGCGAAGGACTGGTTGAGCAGATCCGAGGCGCGCTCCCGGCCGAGGGTGGCCATCAGGTTGACGGCCATGTTGTAGGTGGGCGCGAAGCTGGAGTTGAGCGGGTAGGTGCGCCGCGAGGCGAGGCCGGCCACGGCGCGCGGGTCCATGCCGGACTGCCACAGCACGACGGCGTGGCCCTCCACATCGATCCCCCGGCGGCCGGCGCGGCCGGTCAACTGTGTGTACTCGCCGGGCGTGATGTCGACGTGGGCCTCGCCGTTGTACTTGGTGAGTTTCTCGATGACGACGGTGCGCGCAGGCATGTTGATGCCCAGCGCGAG
>DURG01000365.1 GCA_012837465.1 Propionibacterium sp.
CGCTCGGTGCGGTTCCGCTGGTTCGACCAGCCGCAGGTCGACGCCGAGCGCGCCGAGGTGCTGGCCGGCTTCGGAGCGGAGATCGAGGCCCTCATCGCCAACCCGCAGGCCGCTGACTACGACGAACGCATCCTCGGCCTCGCCGGCGTGCACGAGTGGACGGCCAATTACCTCGCCGCGCGCCTCGCCGACGGCGTGCCGGCGCACGAGCCCATGCTCGAGGTGCTGCTGCACAAGTACTACGCCGACTATGACCTCAGCAACGTGCATCGCCTCACGCCGGTTCCTGAGCAGGGCGCGTCCGAGCCCGCGAGGACCGCGTCCGGCCGAAGGGCCGGCCGCGCCATGGTGATCGCCGACTACAAGCTCGAGGGGCGCCCGCGCCGCTACGTGACCACCGTCGGCACCAAGGACGAGTTGACCGACGGCACGCTCGAGCGCGTCGTCAACGACCAGTTCGCCGCCCGCCCCGAGGGCCACGAGGCCGTCACCGACCTCTACGTCGCCTGGCCCGGCACCCCCGATGAGGAGGGCATCGGCGAGGAGCTGGCCGCCATCCTCAACGAATGGGAGTGGGATCCGGGCACCCGCCGCGTCGCCGTCGGGGTCTGCCTGGCCGACGGGACCGTCTGGTACCGCCTGTTCCGCTGCGACGAGGTCGACGGCCGCTGCGTGCTCCGCGAGGACGTGCGCCTCCGCGGCCTCCACCCCATGGCCGGGCGCCGCCTCGACCTGTGGCGTCTCCGCGAGTTCGACACCACCCGCCTCCCCGCCCCCGACGACGTCCTGCTCTTCGAGGCCGTCGCCAAGGCCAACCCCGACGACCGCCGCCTCGTGGCACTCGCCCAGGTGCGCCAGTTGGGCATCGTGCGCGACGGTGAGGGCAACCTCATCGGCCTGCCCCACGCGGAACGCGCCGTGCAGAACTGCCTCGAGGCCATCCGCCGCACCCGCTCCAGCCGCGGCTCGGCCGGGTCGAAGCTGGACATGAACCACGTGTGGGTCTACGTCTGGCCGGAAGTGGACCTGCACGTCGACGACCTCAAGCCCCTGGCCGCCCGCATGAACCCGCTGACGGACGGCACCGGCATCGAGGAGGTGCTGTGCCACGGCCGCTTCGTGACCCACTCGCGGGTTGAGCCTGCGAGCGCAGCGAGCAGTGTCGAAACCCCTGAAACGTCCACGGCAACCGGATCACCAGCGTCGGCCAACTCACCCGGTTTCGACACGACCGCACCCCTCGCAAGCTCGGGGGCGGTCGGCTCAACCAGCGCATTGACTCCGCTGGCGGTGCGCTTCCACGCGAAGCCGGGCGCGGGCGTGACCACGACGGTCACGCGGCCCCCGAGCAGCCCCCTCAAGCCCCTCGACGACTACGCGAACAAGGTGCTGCGCGCCCGCCGTCGTGGGCTGGTCTACCCGTACGAACTGACCGGCAGCCTGGCCGGCGAGGGCGGCTCGCTCGTCGAACTCGACCTGGACGAGAGCGGCCGCCTCGTCGAGGTGGATCGCGAGCCCGGCTGCAACAAGGCCGGCATCATCTGCGCCAGGGTCACCACCCGCACCGCACTGCACCCCGAGGGGATCACGCGCATCGTGCTCTCCGGAGACCCGACCAAGGGCCTCGGCGCAGTCGCGGAGCCCGAGTGCGCCCGCGTCATCGCGGCCATTGACCTGGCCGAGGAGATGGGCGTGCCCGTCGAGTGGTTCACGCTCTCCTCCGGCGCGCGGATCTCCATGGAGTCCGGCACCGAGAACATGGACTGGGTGGCCGCCGCGCTCCGTCGGATCATCGAGTTCACGCAGGCGGGCGGTGAGATCAACGTGGTGGTCGCGGGCATCAACGTGGGGGCGCAACCCTATTGGAACGCCGAGGCGACCATGCTGATGCACACCAAGGGCATCCTCGTGATGACGCCGGATTCGGCGATGGTGCTCACCGGCAAGCAGTCGCTGGACTTCTCCGGTGGCGTCTCCGCCGAGGACAACTTCGGCATCGGCGGCTACGACCGCGTCATGGGCCCCAACGGCCAGGCGCAGTACTGGGCTCCCAATCTGGGCGCGGCGATGGGCGTGCTGCTGGCGCACTACGACCGCACCTATGTCGCGGCCGGCGACACCGGCCCCCGCAAGGCGGAGACGACGGACCCGGACGACCGCGACGTCTCTGACTTCCCGCACCACCTGGCCGGCTCCGATTTCGCGACGGTGGGTCAGATCTTCTCCTCCGAACACAACCCGGACCGGAAGAAGGCCTTCGACATCCGCACCGTCATCGCGGCGGTGTGTGACCAGGATCACCCGCGCGTGGAGCGCTGGGCGGGCATGGCCGACGCCGAAACCGCCGTCGTGATCGACGCACGCATCGGCGGGCATTCGGTCAGCGTGCTGGGCATCGAGTCGCAGCCCGTGCCCCGCGCGGGATTCCCACCCACCGACGGCCCCGACACGTTCACCGCGGGCACCTTGTTCCCGCGTTCGTCGAAGAAGGCCGCCCGCGCGATCAACGCGGCCTCGGGCAACCGCCCGCTCGTCGTGCTGGCGAACCTGTCGGGCTTCGACGGCTCGCCGGAGTCGATGCGCAACCTGCAGCTCGAGTACGGCGCGGAGATCGGCCGCGCGATCGTCAACTTCGAGGGCCCCATCGCGTTCGTGGTGATCTCTCGCTACCACGGCGGCGCGTTCGTGGTGTTCTCCAAGCAGCTCAACGAGAACATGACGGTGCTGGCGATCGAGGGCTCCTACGCCTCCGTGCTGGGCGGCGCCCCCGCCGCCGCGGTGGTGTTCGCCGGTGACGTCGCCAAGCGCACGGCCGCAGACGAGAGGGTGCGGGGGTTGGAGCTGAGGCTGCAAACGGCCGCTCCGCAGGACCGGGCATCGTTGCAGTTGGAACTGGCCGATGCGCGCGCAGCGGTGCGGGCGGAGAAGATCTCCGAGGTGGCCGCCGAGTTCGACGGAGTGCACAACATCCACCGCGCCGTCGAGGTGGGCTCGGTGGATCGCGTCATCGCGCCGTCCGAACTGCGCCCGGCGATCATCGACGTCATCGAGTCCCATCGCACGGTGGGCTGAGAACCAGCGATCAACGCCTGCCTTCGGCACGTTCCTGCCGGATTGGCTAGGACGTACCGAGCCCCAAGGCCTTGCCGTGGCTCCCCGGATCACCGAGGAGTTCGAGGATCGTGGCGGCCACATCGGCGCGCGGGATCATGCCCTTCATGGCGCGCCCCTCCTTCGTCTCCTGCGCGATCACGTGCCCCGTCGCCGGTTTGTCGGTGAGGCCGCCTGGGCGTACCACCGTCCAGTCGAGGCCGGAGGCGAAGACCAGCGCCTCCTGATCGTTGTGGTCCGCCAACGGCTTGGCGAGGGTGGCCTTCGCGAGGAGACGCAGCAGCGTGGGCATCAGCGCCCCGGAATCCCCGGCGCCGAGCGACGACTGCACTATCAGGCGCCGCACGCCGGCCTGTTGCATGGCGCTGATCACGCTGCGGATCACCTCGGTGCGGTGCCGGGGCGAACCCTTGGAACCGCCGGCGGTGACGACCACCGCCTCGGCACCATCGATGGCCTCCTTGAGTTGGGCCGGGTCGAGCGCGTCGCCGCGCACTTCCCGTACACCGTCGGGCAGGGCCTCCGAGCCGCTGCGGGAGAAGCACGTGACCTCATGCCCATCCGCCGCCGCCTGGCGGACCACCTCTGCACCGGTGCCGCTGTTTCCGCCGATGACCGCGAGCTTCATGTGCCCAGTACAGCACACCGTTTTGCATCCCGCCGCGGCGTTGCCGCGGTGGCCGGGAGGTGCAAGCTCGGCACCAACGCGGCTGACAGGTGTCACCTGCCCCGAGACAGAGCTGGGGCTTTCTTTGAATCTTCAACTATGATGTAGAGGTGGACATCGACGTGATGGTGATCGGCGCCGGCCAGGCCGGGCTGTCTGCCGCGTACCACCTGAAGAGACTGGGCATCGAGTTCGTGGTGCTCGATTCCAACGCCTCCCCCGGCGGGGCCTGGCAGCACCGCTGGGATTCGCTGACGATGCGAGACGTGCACGGCGTTGCGGATCTGCCCGGTGAGGACGCACCCGTCTGGCGTGAGGGGGCCCGGGCCAACGTCGAGGTGCCGCGCTACTTCGCCGCCTACGAGGAGCGCTTCGAGTTGCCCGTCGAGCGACCGGTGCGCGTGCGCCGGGTCGAATCCGACGGCGGCGAACTGCTGGTGCATACCGATGCCGGCACGTGGCGCGCCCGCTCCCTCATCAACGCGACGGGCACGTGGAACACGCCGTTCCTCCCCCACTACCCTGGCGCCGAAAGCTTTCGCGGCCAGCAGTTCCACACCGCCTCCTACCCCGGCCCGGAGACGCTCGCCGGCAAGCGCGTGGTGGTCATCGGTGGCGGCGCCTCGGCCGTGCAGTTCCTGGGCGAGCTCGCAGGCCTGGCCGACCTGACGTGGCTCACCCGCCGCCCGCCCGTGTGGCGCACCAGCGACTTCAACTCCGAGGCGGGGCGCGACGCCGTCGCCCTCGTCGAGGAGCGCGTGAAGCGCGGCCTGCCGCCGGAATCCGTGGTGAGCGTCACCGGCCTCATGCTGCGCGACCAGGAGAAGAAGGCCGCCGAGATGGGGATCTATGAGGCCCGACGCGAGATGTTCAGCAGCATCGAGCCCGACGGCGTGCGCTTCCCCGACGGCTCGTTCCAGCCCGCAGACGTGTTGCTTTGGGCGACGGGCTTCCGGCCGTCGATCAAGCACCTGGCGCCGCTGGGGCTGCGCTCCCCCGAAGGCGGCATCGAATTGCTCGCCCCGCGGGATCCGCACACGTTCACCACGTCCGCGGTCGACGGGCGGATCCACTTTGTGGGCTACGGCCCCTCGGCATCGACGATCGGCGCGACGAGGGCAGGCCGAGTCGCCGCCCTGGCGGTGAGGGATCAACTCACCCTGAGAAAATGAAAACAGACACCGTTATTTGCATCGATCGGGTCGTTTTCTCAGGGTGAACTCCGCACATCCGGCTTCAGAGGCCGAGCAACCCTCGGGCATACGGGCTGAGGAGCACACCGTCGGGGTCGACGGCAGCACGCGCAGCGCGGAAGTCCTCGAAGCGCGGGTACAACTGAACCAGCCGGTCCGCGGTGAGCGTGTGCTCCTTGCCCCAGTGCGGGCGGCCGCCATGGGCCCGGAACACGGGTTCGACGGCAGCCAACAGCGGGGCAAACCGCTCGCGGTGGTAACGGTGCACCGC
>DURG01000366.1 GCA_012837465.1 Propionibacterium sp.
CTGAGCGTGAGCGCCAGCGAACGACGAAGGGCTGCCGCAGCCGATCTTGGGCCTGGAACCCAGCCTGCTTCCGCAGGGTCTGATGGGGGCCCTCCCCGCCCATGTGGATCCCGATCTCTTGGGCTCGGGTGGTGCTGGGTGGGGGGATCGGGGTCCACAATGCCCGACCTAACCCTGTCGGGCCCCCATCAGCCCCTGCTTTGATCTGTGGGTTTGCTGCTGGTTACGCGCCGACACCGTTGCCTGGGCTGCTTCCGTCGGGTCCGGAGGCCACTCCTTCACACTTGGCCGGTTGGTTCAGCCCTGATCCATCGGTGCGATACACCGGGCGAGGCTCACTTCCGGGTCCCGAGTGCCGATGGAAAGGCCCTGCACGCCTTGCCGAGCGGTCCGACCACCTGGCCTTTCCATCGGTGTATCGAGGGACTCGATACCTAGGCCCGCTGCCGGTGGTTCAGGATTCAGGGACCGCCGATGGCCTGGCCGATGAGGCGGCCGGCTTCCTCACACTGCTCGGCGGTGACGTCGAGGTGGGTGACCGCGCGCAGGGCCGTGGGGCCGAGCACGCTGATCAGCACACCCTCATCCCTGAGCCTGGCCGCGACTCCTGGTGCATCAGGCGTCGGGATCAACACGATGTTGGTGCTCGGCTCCTCGACGACGCCGGGCACGACGGCGCTGATCGACTCCGCCAAGGCCCGGGCCGCGCGGTGGTCGTCGGCGATGCGTGACAGGTTGTGGTCCAGCGCATGCAGCGCGGCCGCGGCCAGCACGCCGGCCTGGCGCCAGCCGGCACCCATCCGCTTGCGCTGCACCCGCGCCCGCTGCATCTGCTCGGCGTTGCCCACCAGCACGCTGCCGACGGGGGCGCCCAGACCCTTGGACAGACACAGGCTGACGGTGTCGAACAGGGCGCCGTACTCTGCGAATGAGCGGCCGGTGACGGCCGCGGCGTTGGCCAGGCGTGCGCCGTCGAGGTGCGTCGCGAGCCCCAAGGAGCGCGCGCCGTCGGACAGCTTGGCCAACTCGTCGAAGTCCTGCACGGTGCCGCCACCGAAGTTGTGGGTGTCCTCCACCTCGATGCACGCGGTCTCCACCAGGTAAGGGCCGCAGCCCACCGC
Source organism: Propionibacterium sp. (assembly GCA_012837465.1). GTDB lineage: Bacteria > Actinomycetota > Actinomycetes > Propionibacteriales > Propionibacteriaceae > Arachnia. The sequence goes on from DURG01000366.1 coordinate 1,122, forward strand.
GGCCATGGCCAGCGCATCATCGGCGACGAGGCGGCCGCGCTCGGAGCCCCACGTCCGCATGGTCACTCCAGCGAGTGCGCCGTGGGCGCCCATCTCGGCGCGCGCGATGTGGGCCTGGGCGTCGCACAACACCTCGGTGCCGGGCGGGGTGTGCAGCCAGATGCCCAGCTGGTTGGCCAGCGAACCGGTGGCGCAGAAGAGGGCATCCTGCTTGCCGAACAGCTCGGCGACGCGTGCCTCGAGCGCGCCCACCGTCGGGTCCTCGCCGTAGACGTCGTCGCCGACGGGGGCTTCGATCATGGCGGCCAGCATCCCCGCCGACGGGCGGGTGACGGTGTCGCTGCGGAGGTCGATCACAGGTCTTTGGCCTGGAACCACTGGACCGGATTCTCGCGGTTCAGGCGCCCGGAACGCAGGCGGCGGGCCACCAGGAACGCGAGCTCAAGCGACTGGTTGCGGTTGAGCCGCGGGTCGCACACGGTCTCGTAGCGGTTGGTCAGGCCGTCCTCGTCGAGCCTGTGCACTCCGCCGACGCACTCGGTCACGTCGTCGCCGGTCATCTCCACGTGGAGGCCGCCGGGCCAGGTGCCCAGCTGCTCGTGGACATCGAAGAAGCCGTTGACCTCCTCGGCGACGTCGGCGAAGGAACGCGTCTTGTAGCCGTTCTTCGCCTCGAACGTGTTGCCGTGCATGGGGTCACAGACCCAGGCGACCTTGCGGCCGGTGTCCTCGACGCCCTCGATGATCCGGGGCAGCACGTCGCGAACCTTGCCTGCACCCATCCGGGTGATGAACGTGAGGCGGCCGGGGATGTGGTGCGGGTCCAGCTTGTCGGCCAGCGCGATGGCGTCCTCGACGGTGGTCGAGGGGCCAAGCTTCACGCCGAGCGGATTCTGCACGCGGCTGAGCAGCTCCACGTGCGCGCCGTCCAACTGGCGGGTGCGCTCACCGATCCACAGCATGTGGCCGGAGCAGCCGTACAGCTGCTGCGAACGGGAGTCGACGCGGGCCAGGGCACGCTCGTACTCGAGCAGCAGCGCCTCGTGGCTGGCGTAGAAGTCCACGGTGCTCAGCGCGTCGTCCTGCACGCCGCAGGCCACCATGAAGGCCAGCGCGCGGTCGATCTCGGAGGCGAGCTCTTCGTACTCGGCCTCCACCTGGGAGTCGCGGACGAACTGCGCGTTCCA
>DURG01000028.1 GCA_012837465.1 Propionibacterium sp.
ACGAGGCAGAGCCGGACGCCGGCATCTGTGAGGACTTCCTCAATCCTCCCACGGACGATCCGACCGAAGAGCCCACCACGGACCCGACCGAGGAACCCACCACGGACCCGACCGACGATCCGACGACCGACCCCACCACGGACCCGACCGACGATCCGACGACCGACCCCACCACCGATCCGACGGATGACCCCAAGGACGACGACAAGGACGATCCCAAGGACGACGACAAGGGCTCGGACGATCCCAACGACGATGACAAGGGCAAGGACGACGACCGCGGCGTCCCGGCCAAGACCGGCGGCGAAGGCGACCTCGGTGCGCTCGCCCTGATCGGCTCCATCGGCCTGGCCGCCTCCGGCGGCGTGCTCGTGGCCTCGCGTCGCAAGCACTGACACACATGGGGCGCAAGCAACGCCTCACGGTGACCATCACTGTCTTCGCCCTGAGCATGCTCACGCTGTTCTGGGCGGGCTGGCAGTGGTGGTCACCCGTGGACTCGTCGGCGTCGGGCAACCGCCCGGCGCCGGCGGTCTCCCACGTGGTCTCCTTCAGCCTGCCGACGGCGGGCTACACGTCGGAGGTCCACACCATGGACATCGCGGATTCGGGCGTGATCGACCCGCCCGACTACGAGCACACGTGGTGGATCCGGGATCGTGGCGTGGCGCCCAGTTCCGCTGCGACCGACACCACCTACCTCGCCTGCCACACCCACTCCGGGAAGTCGGCCCAGGTGGTGCCCTGCAACATGGTCACTCCAGACACCGTGCTGCCCGGCAGCGAGGTGCAGGTCACCACGGACGTCGAGGAACTCACCTATGAGGTCATCGACGCGCGCACCATCCCCCGCGACGAGTTTGAGCACGACGCCGAGATCTGGGACGTGAACCCCGGCCGCCTCGTGTGGATCAGCTGCTACCTCGAAGACGGCCGGTACAGCGACTACAACTTCGTCGTGATCGCCGAACTCACCTGACTCAGGCCGATTGCTTCCGCATCTGCGCTGCCTGGACGATGAGCGAGACGCACTCCTCCAGGCTGAACCGGGTCGTGTCGAGCACGAGGTCGTAGTAGTCGTCCTCGAGGGGGTCGAAGCGGAACAGCTTCATCGCCAGGTCACGGCGGAAGTCGTCCTCGATGGGCTGACGACGCGTGGCCTTCTCCGGATCGATGCCCGAGATCGCCGCGGCGCGGGCCACCCTCTCCTCCAGCTTGCCGACGAGCTTGACGTGCAACGCACCCGGGCGACCCTGCAGCAGGAAGGCGCCGTTGCGGCCGAGGATGACGCCACCCTCGTCTGCGAACGCGTTGACGTCCGCGCGCACCGTCCGGGCGGTCTCCTCGATGCTGCGGTCCTCGCCGATGCGCGCCATGTCGTCCTTCAGGCCCCCCACGGGCGAGGCGACGGGGGTCAGGCCGCGCAGCCACCGCCCGAAGGTGCCCTCCTTCTCCCGGGCCTCGGTCTCCGCCTCCACGTCGTCGCTGGAGAAGGCCTGCCCGTGGAGGGGCAGCCCCAACTCGGCCGCGACGGCCGTCGCAACCTGCTCCATGCCGCAGCCGTAGAGTTCCCACATGGTGATGATCTGCTGGCCGTCAGCGCCGGCGTATCCAGCGTTCTGTGTCATCTCTGCGCCTTCCCTAAAGTGCCTTGCTAGCCTCCACGGTAGGCCGACCGCGCCTGAGATCAGCCGATTGCCATAAGTTGCACAACGGCGTTCGGACTCAGTCCAGCGGGCCGGCGGCGGCCAGCAACTCCCCCGTCCTGAGCAACTCCTCCGTCGCCTCGATGGCGGGCGCGAGGAACCGGTCCGGCCCCGGCCCTGCCACCTTCTCGCGGAGCGCCCCGATCACCCGCTGGGCGGGCTCCGACGGCTTCAGAGGTGCCCGGAGGTCGACGGCGCGCGCTGCCGCCGCGAGCTCGATCGCAAGGACACGGCGCAGGTTGTCGACGGAGGTGCGCAGCTTGCGGGCCGCGTGCCAGCCGAGCGAGACGTGATCCTCCTGCATCGCCGAACTCGGGATCGAATCCGCCGACGCCGGCACGGCCAGCCGCTTCATCTCCGCCACCAGCCCGGCCTGGGTGTACTGGGCGATCATCAGGCCCGAGTCGACCCCGGGATCGTCGGCCAGGAACGGGGGCAGCCCGTGGGAACGCTGCTTGTCGAGCATCCGGTCGGTCCGTCGCTCCGCCATGCTCGCGAGATCCGCGGCCACGATCGCGAGGAAGTCGAGCACGTAGCCGACGGGGGCGCCGTGGAAGTTGCCGTTGGAGGAGATCGTGCCGTCGGCGAGCACGACGGGGTTGTCGATCGACGCGGCCAGCTCGCGCTGGGCGACGGTGCGGGCGTGGGCGATGGTGTCGCGGACGCCGCCGGACACCTGCGGGGCGCAGCGCAGCGAATAGGCATCCTGCACCCGCGAGCCCTCACTCATGGCGTCGGCGATGATCTCGGAGCCCTGCAGCAACCGGTGGATGTTCGCCGCTGACGTGGTCTGGCCGGGGTGCGGGCGCAGGGGCTCGTGGAGTTCGGGCGCGAAGACCGTGTCGCGGCCGCGCAGGCCCTGCACAGTGAGGGAGGTGGTGAGGTCGGCGGCCTTGACGAGTTCGTCGAGGTCGGCGAGGGCCAGGACGAGCATGCCCAGCATCCCGTCGGTGCCGTTGATGAGGGCCAGGCCCTCCTTCTCCGCGAGGACGACGGGCTCGAGCCCTGCCCCGGCGAGGAGTTCGGGGACCGGCCGCTCCACGCCGTCGCGATCCTTGGCGCGACCCTCCCCCATGAGCACGAGGGCGCAGTGCGAGAGCGGGGCGAGGTCGCCCGAGCAGCCGAGCGAGCCGTACTCGTGCACGACCGGGGTGATGCCGGCGTTGAGCAGCCCGATCATGGCCTCGAGCACGACGGGCCGCACCCCGGTGTGCCCGCTGGCGAGCGTGCGGGCGCGCAGGAACATCAGGGCCCGGACCACCTCGCGCTCCACCTCCGGCCCGGTGCCGGCGGCGTGCGAGCGGATCAGCGAGCGCTGCAGCTGGGTGCGGCGCTCCGCCGGGATGGAGGTGTCGGCGAGGGCACCGAAGCCGGTGGAGATGCCGTAGATGGGGGTGTCGCCGCTGGCGAGTTCGTCGACGTGGGCGCGCACGCGCGCGACCTCGGCGAGGGCCTCGGCCGAGACCTCGACCGGCTCGTCGTGCCGGGCCACCGCGATAACGTCGGCCTCCGTGACGCCGCTGCTGTTAAGGGTGATCATGTGTCTCCGTTTCGTTGCTTCATCTTGGCCGAGGGGGCTGGG
>DURG01000367.1 GCA_012837465.1 Propionibacterium sp.
GCCCGCCTCGCGGCTGACGGCCGAGGCGAGGTCGTCGCGGCCGCCGAGGTAGCCGATCCTGGTGTGCCCGAGGCCCACCAGGTGGGCCACCGCGGAGCGGGTGCCGCCCTCGTCGTTGACGGAGACGGCGGGGCGGGTGAGGTCCAGCCGCTGCGGGTCCACCGCGACGACGGGGAAGTTGCCGGAGCTGGCCTCCACGCTGGGCGTCACGATGATCGCGCCGTCGATGAGGCTCCCGGCGAGCCGGCCGAGCAGCTTCTGCTCCCAGCCGGTGGGGGCGTGGGGGTTGTGGGAGGCGCCGGCCCAGGCCATGATCTCGCGATCCGTGCCCTCGGCGGCGGCGCCCACCCCCTTCAGGATCTCGGCGGAGTAGGGCTCGAACTGGCTGACCAGCACCCCGACGACGCCGGTGCGGCGGGCCCGCAACGACTGGGCCCCGATGTTGCCCACGTAGCCGAGCTCCTCGATCACCTGACGCACGTGCTCCTGGGTGGTGGGGGCGATGCCGTCGCGGCCGTTCATGACCTTCGAGATGGTCGACACCGACACGCCCGCGGCGCGGGCCACGTCGGTGATCGTCACTCGACGCATGACTCCTCCATTCCCGAAACCCTGCTCCCCGACGGTGTTTTCAGCCCTTGACGGCGCCGGTGAGGCCGCCCACGATGCGTCGCTCGAAGATGCTGAAGAACAGCAACGCAGGCAGCATGGACAGCGAGGTAAACGCCAGCACCGCGGCCGTGTCCACCGAGTGCTGCGAGGCGAACGCCTGCACGCCCAGGGGGAGCGTGTACTTGTCGGGATCGCTGAGGATGAACAGCGGCAGCATGTAGTTGTTCCAGGCGCCGATGAAGGCCAGGATGCCGGTGGTCATCACGCCGGGCATGGACAGCGGCAGCACCATGCGGAAGAAGAAGCCGACGCGTCCGGAGCCGTCGATGGCGGCGGCCTCCTCGATCTCCTTGGGGATGGCCCGGAGGAACGGCACCAGGATGATGACCGTCATGGGCAGCGCGAAGGCGATCTGCGGCAGGATGATGCCGGCCAGGGAGTTGGTCAGGCCGAGCGTGCGGATCAGGATGTACAGCGGGGTGATGGCCACCGTCAGGGGGAACATCAGGCCGGCTGCGAACAGCGAGAACATGGCGTTGCGGCCGCGGAACTCGTAGCGGGCGATCACGTAGCTGGCCGCCAGTGCCAGGGCGACGCAACCCACCGTCGTCAGGATCGCGGAGATCATGGAGTTGCCGAACTGGGTCCAGAACGTGCCGGCGGTCAGCACCTCGGTGTAGTTCGAGAACACCCACGGGTTCGGCAGGCCGGACGGGTCCGTGGTGATCTGCGAGTTGCTGCGGAAGCCGCCCAGGATGATGTAGAGCACCGGCATGATGCAGATGGCGATCAGCACCGTCGCGATGAGGTACACGCTGGGGCTGCCCCAGGGGATGCTGGCCTTCTTCTGCTTGCCGCCCTGGGGGCGACGGAAGGCCTTCTTCTTGCCGCGTGTGGTGAGAGCAACCTGGGACATCAGGTGGTCTCCTTTCCGGGCTTCTCCGTGAGGGCGCCGTCGGTGTCGCGGCGCAGCACGAAGCGCTGGTAGGTCAGGGCGATGACCAGCGAGATGAGGAAGATGACGACGGCGACGGCGTTGCCGTAGCCGTAGTTGCCGGTGAGGCGGCCCTCACGGACCATGTAGGTGGCCATGGTGGAGGTGCCCGCGGTGTCGGCGACGTACTGGCCCCAGATGATGTAGACCAGGTCGAACAACTGCAGCGAGCCGATGATCGACAGGAACGCCCAGATGCGGATGGTGGGGCCGAGGAGGGGAAGCGTGATCGAGCGCTGGATCTGCCAGTAGGATGCCCCGTCCACTGCAGCAGCCTCGTAGAGCTCGTCCGGGATGCCCTGCATGCCGGCCAGCATGAGGATGACGGCGAAGCCGATGTACTTCCAGGAGATGATGACCATCAGGGTCCAGATGGCGATCTTCGGGTTGGCGATCCAGTCCTGCTGGAGACCCTCCAAGCCGATCTTGCCGAGGAAGTCGTTGACGGCGCCGGTGGTCTGGAGCATCAGGCCCCAGCCGGTGCCGACGATGACCTCGGCGATGACGTAGGGCACGAAGATGAGCACCCGGATGATGGAGCGGCCCTTGACCTGCTGGTTGAGCAGCAGCGCGAAGCCGATGGCGATGGGGCCCTGCAGGACCAGCGACATCACGACGATGAACGCGTTGTGCTGCAGGGCGGAGAGGAAGAGACCGTCGGTGAGGATGGTCACGTAGTTCTGCAGACCGATGAAGTCTGTGGGCGGGCCGAAGCCGCGCCAGCGGAAGAAGCCGTAGTACGCCGCCATGAACACGGGGAAGATGACGAAGCCTACGAACATCACGATCGCAGGGCCGGCGAGGAGGATGATCTCCGCCCGCTTGAGCCAGTCAGTCCGTGCTCGGTTCGGCCGGCCGGCCCGGGCCGGCGCCGTGGTGGCGCCAGCCCGAGCCTCGGTTGTGGTGGTGGTCACAGCCGGCCTCCGTGTCAGCCCTTGGCGGCGGCGGACTCCACCGAGGACACGATGTCCTCAGGGGTGCCCTGGCCGGCGAGCATGTTGACGACGCCGGCGTTGAGCGCGTTGCCGACGTTCTGGCCGAGCATGGTGTCCAGCCAGACGCTCATGTAGGCGGCGTCGGAGTAGGCCCCGAGGATGTCGCGCAAGGCGGGGTCCTCGACGCTGCCAGCGGCGTCACCGTTGGCGGGCAGGGTCTGGAAGGCCTCTGCGTAGGCCTCCTGGTTCTCCTTGTTGGCGTAGAAGTTCATGAAGTCCGCGCACTCCGCAGGAGCGTCGACGTGGCAGGAGTAGCCGTCGGCGCCGCCCATCATGGCGGTGGGATCGCCCGCGCCGCCCTCGATGGCGGGGAAGGGGAACCAGCCGAGATCGGGCAGGGGCTGCTCGTCCGGGGTCAGCGAGGCGATGACGCCGGGGTTCCAGGCGCCCATGAGTTCCATGCCGGCCTGGTGGTTGGCGAGCATGCCAGCGGAGCTACCGGCGCCCTGCTGGGCGGCGGTGGTGAGGAAGCCCTTGTTGAAGGGTTCGGTGTCGGCGAAGTCCTTCAACTGCTGTCCGGCCTCGAGCCAGCAGGGATCGGAGAAGTCCATGGAGGTGGCATTCTCGATCGTCTCCTGGCTGCAGGCGCGCAGCACGAAGAAGTAGTACCAGTGGGCTGCAGGCCAAGCGTCCTTGCCGCCCAGCGCGATGGGCTCGACGCCCGATTCCTTGAGCTTCGCGACGGCGTCGTTCAGCTCTTCCATGGTGGTCGGGGTGCCTTCGATGCCGGCGGCCTCGAACAGATCCTTGGAGTAGTAGATGCCGCCCGGCAGGAGCGAGGTGGGCAGGCCGTAGACCTTGCCGTCGACGTTGAACGTGTTGACGATGCCCTCGCCGTAGGCGGCGCGGGTCTCGTCGGAGATCACGTCGGTGATGTCCATGATCTGCTGGGCCTCGACCATGTCGGCGAGCTTGCCGCCGCCGCGGGCCATGAACAGGTCGGGGGCGTCGCCCGAGTTGAGGGCGGTCTGCAGGCGACCGTCCATATCCTCGTTCTGGATCACCTGGATGTCCCACGTCACGTGGGGGTTCTCCTCGGTGTAGGCGGCCGTGACCTCTTCCCAGTAGGCCTTGCCCGGGCCGGTGGTGGCGTTGTGCCAGAAGCTCATGGTCACGGGTTCGGCGCCGGCTGCGCCGGTCGATTCGGGCGCAGTGGTCGCGCCGGTGTCAGATGTGCCGCCGCCGCATGCGCTCAGCAGGAGCGCCGCGATTGCGGTTCCAATGAGGGCCTTCTTCATTCTGGTTCCTCCCAGTCAACGTTGACCTTGATGGCATTTGATTGTGCCGTGAGACTAATTCTGGCAAGATGTAGCTGTGATGTCAAACGTTTTCGGTAACGTTTTCGTAACCGTCACGCAGGGGTTTCTTCCTGAAGGATGGGAAACACTCCGCCACTCAACGACGATGGAGCCACACATGAACGTCTGGGCAGACAAGGAACGAACAGCCGACGAGCGGGTCGAGGCACTCCTCGACCAGATGACCGTGACCGAGATGGCGAGCCAGCTGGGCGCCTTCTGGCCGCGGCCGAAGGAGCGCAAGGAGGGCGGCGGAGAGGTCGCCCCCATGGAATCGGCCATGTCGAGCGGCGAGTTCGAGGAGGTCAGCCGCGATGGGCTGGGCCACCTCACCCGCGTGTTCGGCAGCGCACCCGTCGCGGTGGAGGAGGGCGTCGACAACCTTGCGCGCTTCCAGGGCCGCGTCGTCGAACGCTCACGCTTCAACATCCCCGCCATCGCGCACGAGGAGTGCCTCACCGGCCTGACCGCCTGGCGCGCCACGGTCTACCCCGCGGCCATCGCCTGGGGCGCGACGTTCGACC
>DURG01000368.1 GCA_012837465.1 Propionibacterium sp.
CCGCGCCGTCCTCGCCGTCGAGCCCGAGGCGGAGGTGCTCGCCGTGGACGACCCGGAATGGGGCGCCCGCATCGTGCTGTTCGCCCCGTCCGGCCCCCTCCAAAGATGGCGCGACAAGCTGCGCAGCCACCTCCCGGCCGCCGCGCTGCCGCGGCAACTGGTGGTCGTCGAGGAACTGCCCCGCACAGCCGGTGGCAAGCCGGACCGAAAATGTCTCCTAGAGTTGGTCAAATCATGAACGACTCCCTCTCCACGTGGGTGGCCGGGGCGCGCCCACGCACCCTGCCCGCGGCCGTCGCGCCGATCCTCGCCGGCGTCGCCTCCGCAGCCGCCCTAGGCCGCTACCACTGGGGCATCGCCGCCCTCTGCATGGTGGTCGCGCTGGCGCTCCAGGTGGGCGTCAACTACGCCAACGACTACTCCGACGGCGTGCGCGGCACCGACGACGAGCGCGTGGGCCCGCTGCGCATCACCGCCTCCGGTCTCGCCGCCCCCACGGCGGTGAAGCGCGCCGCGTTCCTCTCCTTCGGGGTCGCCGCGCTGGCCGGGCTCGTCGTCGTCCTGCTGAGCGGCCACTGGTGGCTCCTGGCGGTCGGCGCCGCCAGCATCCTCGCCGCCTGGTACTACACCGGCGGCGACAAGCCGTACGGCTACCTGGGCATGGGCGAGGTCATGGTCTTCGTGTTCTTCGGCCTCGTGGCCACCGTCGGCACCACCTACGTGATCGCCGACGCGGCGCCGCTGCACTCCTGGCTCGCCGGCGCCGCCGTCGGAGCGCTGGCCAGCGGCATCCTCGTGGCCAACAACCTGCGCGACATCCCCACTGACGAGATCGCCGGCAAGATGACGCTGCCCGTGCGGCTGGGGGACCGCAACACCCGCTTCTTCTACGCCGCCCTCGCGGTGCTGGCCGTCATCTGCGTCATCGGTTTCGCCGCGCTGACGACGTGGTGGGCGCTCATCGCGCTGCTCGGCGGCGCACTCCTGGTTGAACCGCTGCGCCGCGTCCTCGGCGGCGCCAACGGCCGCGGCCTCATCCCCGTCATCCAGTCCACCGGCTTCGCCGAGATCGGCATCGGCCTGGGCCTCCTCGTGGGGACCTACCTGGCATGAGGCTCTTCGTCTACGACATCCCGCTCACCGTCGGCTTCCGTGGCATCACCCACCGCAGCGGCGTCCTCTTCGAGGGCCCTGCGGGATGGGCCGAGTGGAGCCCGTTCCCCGAGTACGGCGACGCCGAGGCCGCCACCTGGCTGCGCGCCGCCCTCGAGATGGCCCAGGAGGGGTACCCGGCCCCGGTGCGGGCCTCCGTGCCGGTCAACGGCATCGTTCCCGGCCTCCCGCCCGCTGAGGCTGCGGCACGCTCCGTCGCCTCCGGATGCGGCACGGTCAAGGTGAAGGTGGCCGCCAAGGGGGAGTCGATCGACGACGACGTGGCCCGGGTCGCCGCCGTCCGAGACGCGCTGCCGCACGTGAGGTTGAGGGTCGACGCCAACGGCGGCTGGAGCCTCGACGACGCGGCCGCCGCCCTGCGCGAGCTCGAGCCCATGGGCCTGGAGTACGCGGAACAGCCCTGCGCCAGCGTCGAGGAACTGGCCGCCCTGCGCGCCATGGACCTCGGCGTCCCCATCGCCGCCGACGAGTCGATCCGCCGCGCCGGCGACCCCCTCAAGGTCAAGGAAGCAGGCGCCGCGGACATCGCCATGCTCAAGGTCCAGCCCATCGGCGGGGTGCGTGCCTGCCTCCGGCTGGCCGAGCAGCTCGACATGCCCGTGGTGGTCTCCAGCGCCGTCGAGACCTCCGTGGGGCTCCGCGCGGGGATCGCCCTGGCCGCCGCACTGCCCGACCTCCCGTACGCCTGCGGGCTCGAGACGGCCCGCCTGCTCGAGGGTGACGTCACCCGCGAGCCCTTGTACCCGGTGGACGGCGAACTGCCCGTCGGCGAAGTAATCGTGGATCCGGATCTCCTCGCCGCCCACGCGGCCGGCCCCGCGCTGACCCGCTTCTGGCTGGAGCGATGGGAGAGGGTGCGATGAGCAGCATCGAACTGGGCAGCACCATCGTCGACGCGCTGATCAGCATGGGCCTGCGCGACGTCGTGCTGGCCCCCGGCTCCCGCAGCGCGGCCCTCGCGCTGGCCGTGGATCGGGCAGACCGCGCCGGCGTGCTGCGCCTCCACGTGCGCATCGACGAGCGGGTGGCGGCCTTCACGGCACTCGGGCTCGCCAAGGCCTCGAAGCGCCCCGTGGCCGTCATCACCACCTCCGGCACGGCGGTCGCCAATCTGGCACCGGCAGCCATGGAGGCCCGCGCCGCCGGCGTGCCACTGCTCTTCATCACCGCTGACCGCCCGGCACGGTTCGTCGGCACCGGGGCCAGCCAGACCGCCGACCAGGTGGGCGTCTTCGGCCCCTCCGCGCTCGGCGTGATCCGCCTGTCGTCCGAATCCGGTGCCGAGGCCGCCTGGGCCGCGGGCGTCCACCGCGCCGTCGTGCTCGCTGCCGGGTACCGGACCCGCCAACCCGGCCCGGTGCAGCTCAACGTGGAGTTCGCGGCCCCGATGGTCGCCCCGTTGCCCGCTCCGCGTGAGTGGCCGCTGCTGGTCAGCCCCAGCCAGCCCGGTTCCGAGTACCGCGCCGAACAGCCGCTGCGCACCGTCGTCCTAGCCGGCGACGGCGGCCCGGAGGAGGGAGCGGCGGCTCGCCACCTCGCCGAATCAGTCGGCGCCCC
>DURG01000369.1 GCA_012837465.1 Propionibacterium sp.
AGACGGGTGGCTCGGCGAGCGTCACCATCGGCGACCAGACGTGGGACTTCGACGGCGTGCTCTGCGCGTTCGGCCCGGAGGAGATCGGGCAGGAAGGTGCCGAGTTCGTCCTCTCCGCGATCGGCGACGGCCTGCAGTTCTACATCTCCGTCGACGCGATGGGTCAATTCGTGAGCCTCAACGACATCGAGAACTTCGAGGATCCAGCGCTCAGTTGGGAAGCCGACCAGGACGCGAGCGGCGAGGGCTTCATCCAGGTGGACGGTAAGGACGTCAGCGGAGAGGCGACGTTCATCGACTACCTCAGCGAGAGCTGGGACGAGGTCGAGGGGAGCTTCGAGGGCTCCTGCCCCTGACAGACTCTTGGAGCTTGTCGAAGGGTGTTCTGTGTCGTCCGTCGGCTCCGCCGCTGGGGCGCAGGGGCGGCGACCGCGCGCAAGGCGGTAACTCCGGGAAAACGGGGCCACAAGCCCAGGGAACACGGGGTGACAAGCCGGGGGACCGGTTGGCGAATGCTGGATCCCGCCGCAACTGGGTTGTGATAAGGGCCGATCGCGTCCAACCGCGGGCGGGAATTTCGGAGGCGCGGTGCAACGACTACGACCAGGGCTGGTGCTCTCGGATCGATACCGTCTCATTGGACATGTGGCATCAGGCGGCATGGGCCAGGTCTGGGAGGCATTCGACGACGTGCTCGAGCGTCGCGTCGCCGTCAAGGTCATGCATCCCCACACCCAGGACGAGATCGCGATGGCGAGGCGCTTCAAGGACGAGGCCCGCTTCGCCGCCCAACTCGCACACCCGAACATCGTCACGGTGCACGACTACGTCGAGCACGAGGGGCTCATCTGCCTCGTCATGGAGTTCGTCGACGGCCCGACGCTGGCTGGAATCCTGACCCGCGGCCCGCTCGAGCCGGAAGAACTGGCCGCCGGTCTCGCTGTCGCTCACGACGCCGGCATCATCCACCGCGACCTCAAGCCCGCCAATGTCCTCGTCGCGGAGACTGGAGCGAAGCCACGGACTTCGGCATCGCCCGATCGGTCGACCGCACGTCGCACACCATGGACGGGCAGGTCCTCGGCACCGCTCACTACCTCAGCCCCGAGCAGGCGCTCGGCGAGCAGGTCGGTCCGCCGTCGGACATTTACGGCCTCGGCGTGCTGGCGCACGAAATGCTGAGCGGCACCAAGCCGTTCGACCGCGGTTCGCCGATCGCCACCGCACTGGCCCACGTCCAGGATGCGCCTCCGCCGCTCGCCGACGGCACCCCTGCCGAACTCGAGCGGCTCATCAACAGCTGCCTCGAGAAGGCGCCTGAGGATCGCCCGACCGCCGCCGCGCTGGCCGAGTTGCTCGCTGGTTCCGGGGTGGCAGTCGACGTACCGGCCGACCTTCCCGCCGAGGCGCCGGACGTCGAGGAGACGCTCGTCTTCTCATCGGTCCCGCGCCGGGCGCTCGCCGAGCGCTGACGCCCCCTCCGGGGTAGCCTCGCAGTTGTGAGGATTGCCACCTGGAACGTGAACTCCGCCAAGCAGCGGATGCCCCGGCTGTTGCCGTGGCTTGCGGAACGTCAGCCCG
>DURG01000370.1 GCA_012837465.1 Propionibacterium sp.
ACCCCGTTCCCCACCACCTACTACCTCACCTGCCCCCGCGCGACGTCTGCCACCTCCACGCTCGAGGCCTCCGGCCTGATGGCGGAGATGACCGAGCGGCTGAAGACCGACGAGGAACTCGCCACCGCGTACCAGCGCGCGCACGAGTCCTACCTGGCGGACCGGGAGGCGCTCGGCCATGTCGAGGAGATCGACGGCATCACCGCCGGCGGCATGCCCACCCGCGTCAAGTGCCTGCACGTGCTCGTGGGCCACGCCCTCGCCAAGGGCCCCGGCGTCAACCCGCTCGGCGACGAGGCCGTGGCAAAGCTGGGCGAATTCTGGACCAACCCCTGCCTGGAGGCCGAATGACGACCGTCGCCGCCGTCGACTGCGGTACCAACTCCATCCGGCTCCTCGTGCTCCGGCAGGAGGACGATGGGACGATCACCGAACTCGCGCGAGAGACTCGCCTCGCGAAGCTGGGGCAGGGGGTCGACGCCACCGGCGAGTTCCACCCAGACGCCCTCGAGCGCGCCAACCGCATCTTCGAGGAGTATGCAGGCATCATCTCTTCGCATGGCACCGACCAGGTGCGCTTCGTCGCGACCTCCGCGGCGCGAGACGTCAGCAACCGTGCCGTCTTCGAGGCCAACGTGCGCGAGCGGCTGGGCATCAAGGTCGACGTCATCCCTGGCGCCGAGGAGGCCTACCTGTCCACTCTCGGGGTGCTCAGCGGCGTGGACGCCCCCACACCATGCCTGGTCTTCGACATCGGAGGCGGCTCCACCGAACTGATCGTCGTGGCGGATCCGGTCCCTGAGCCTGCCCCCGCGACGGAGGAGCCGGGCAGGTCGAAGGGCAGCCCACGGATCGCCTACTCCGTCAGCCTCGACATCGGTGCGGTGCGCATGAAGGAACGCTTCCTGCCGGGCGACCCACCGTCGACCGACGAGGTGGTGCAGGCCCGCGCCTACATCGGCGCGCAACTCGACGCCACGGACGTGGATTTCCCGTCGCTGGTCAGTGCCGTGGGAGTCGCGGGCACGGCGACCAGCTTCGCCGCCGCCAAGCTCGGGATGCAGGAGTACGTCCGCAACAAGGTGCACGAGACGCTGCTGACGAGGGACGACATCGAGGAACACCTCGGGCGCTGGCTCAACCAGCGCGCCGCGGTCACCGCGGAGGAGCCGTGCATGCACCCGCTGCGCGCCCAGGTGATCGCCGCTGGCGGCCTCATCCTCGACGAGATCTCGCGCCGCGTACCGGGCGGCAACGTCCTGGTCAGCGAGACCGACATCCTCGACGGCATCGCGCTGGGGTTGCTGGCCCCATGATGCCGACGCTCCCCATCGTGCAGGCTCCCATGGCCGGCGTGCAGGGGAGCGATCTCGCGCTGGCCGTGAGCCGGACGGGCGCGCTGGGCTCCCTGCCGGCCGCGATGCTGAGGGACGAGGCCCTGGTCTCCGAACTGACGGCCCTGGCCGAGTCCGACCTGCCCTACAACGTCAACTTCTTCGCCCACGAGATGCCCGCGCCGGATCATGCCGCGGAGGACGCGTGGGTCGCTGCCCTCGCGCCGTACCGGGCCGAATTCGGCGTTGCGGAGACGGGAAGCAGCGCGTCGCGCCGCCCCTTCGACGCGGTCGTCTGCGAGCTGGTGGAACCGTTCGCCCCGCCCATCGTCAGCTTCCACTTCGGCCTGCCCGACGAGTTGCTGCTGCGCCGCGTCAAGGCCTGGGGTTCCGTGGTGATGAGCACCGCCACCACCGTCGACGAGGCGCGCTGGCTCACCGATCACGGCGCCGACGCCGTGATCGCCCAGGGCTGGGAGGCAGGCGGGCACCGGGGCCACTTCCTCTCGGCTGATCTCTCGATGCATTTGCCGACGCTCGACCTGGTGCGCGCCATCCGGGCGTCGGTCGACGTGCCCGTGATCGCCGCCGGCGGCATCGCCACGGCGGCGGACGTGCGCGCCGCGCTGGACGCCGGAGCGAGATCCGCCCAGGTGGGTTCGGCCTTTTTGCTGGCCGACGAGGCCACCACGTCGCCGTTGCACTGCGCCGCACTCCAGCAGCCCCACGGCACGGTGGTGACGACGGCGCTCACGGGCCGCCCGGCGCGGGGAATCCCCAACCGGCTCATCCGAGACCTGGGCGAGTTCCCCGGCGCGG
>DURG01000371.1 GCA_012837465.1 Propionibacterium sp.
ACGTGGTGCTCTGCGTCGGCGAGGCGGGCGGGCGCCTCGCCATCACCCCGGAGCGCTGGGCCGTCAACGAACGGCAGGCCCGCATCCCCGACAACGACGGCCAGCAGCCCTCGGGGCCCATCGACGATGGCGGTCTGCGCCATGAGGCGCGCGTGGACGTCGACGCCATGGTGGCGGCCATGCGCGCAGCGGGGATCCCCGCGGAGGTCTCGGAGGACGCCGGCCGGTTCGTGTGCAACGCGATCTTCCGCGCAGCCCTGACCGGCTTCGACGGCCCGGCCGGGTTCATCCACGTCCCGGCGCTCCGCGCCCGGGGCGAGGCCCTCGTCGGCGCAGAGACCGACCCGGAGCCGCCCCCTGGACGAGATGCGGGAGGAGAGCGCGTCACCACCGTGGCGGAGCTGGTCACGGCCCTCACCGCTGCCATCGACACGCTAGGAATGGACACATGGGAAGCATCGACCTGACACGCGAGGGCGACATCGCCGTCGTCACCATCAACAACCCCGGCAAACGCAACGCGATGACCGACGACATGTGGCGCCAGATGCCCGCCGTCATCAGGGAGATCGACGCCGACGACACCATCCTCTCCACCGTGCTCACGGGCGAGGGTGGCATGTTCTGCGCCGGCGCCGACATCTCCGGGCTCGACGAACTGCACCACACGGAGAGGCCCACCAACGCCGAGACGGCCATCGCCTCGAGCCACAAGCCCGTCATCGCGGCCATCGAGGGCACCTGCTTCGGCGGGGGAGTCCAGATGGCGGTGGCCTGCGACCTGCGCATCGCGGGTGAGAGCGCCATCTTCTCGACGCCGCCCGCCCGCCTGGGCATCGTCTATCCGGTGTCCGCCACGCAGCGCATGCTGCACATCATGGGGGTCGCCGCCACGAAGGAGATGCTGTTCACAGCGGTGCGCTACGACGCGCAGCGCGCGCTCGCGGTCGGCCTCCTCAACCGCGTCGTCGAGGACGGCTCGGCGCTGGCGGCCGCGCTCGACGTTGCCACGGAGATGGCCAAGCTCTCGCAGCTGACGATCCACGCGTCGAAGGACATCGTCGACGGCCTGGTGCGGCGCGACCTGAGCGCGGAGACGGCCATCGCCTGGGTAGCCAGGGCAAACGAGGGGCCCGACCTGCAGGAGGGGATCGCGGCCTTCAGCGAGCGCCGCGTGCCCGAGTTCACCTGGCGCCCGAGTGAAGGCTGACGGGGCGCAGGCTTCCCCAAGCTGAGCGTGCTCAGCCTAATCACATGGGCGAAACTTCACCCCTTTGGGGGTTTCATTCCCATCTGAGACGCCGAGATGATTGAAGGCGAGCGGCACCCCGCTCGACAGTTAGAAACAGAAGGAGCAAAAACCATGGTTTCGCTCGGCATCATTCTCCTCATCGTCGGCCTGCTGGTGGACAGCCTGTCCATCCTGACCACGATCGGCATCATCCTGATCGTGCTTGGCCTGATCCTGAACTTCCTGCCCATCCGTGACGGCAAGGGCATTCGAATCTGGTAGCACCAGTTGCCACACGCGAAGAAGGGCCCCGGCATCGCGCCGGGGC
>DURG01000372.1 GCA_012837465.1 Propionibacterium sp.
GACGCGCCGCCGGGAGGGCGAGATCCAGGTGCCGTTCGCGGTCGAGACCGGCGCCTCGCAGGTGTCCGAGCGGTTCCTGCCGGAGGACGTGCTCACCTACAGCCGCGCCGTCGTGAACCCGTGGCCGGGCCGCCGGGTGCGGCTCCACTTCGAGGCGGTGGACCACCACTGCCGCGTCCTCGTCGACGGCGTGCCCGCCGCCGAGCACACCGGCGGCTACCTTCCCTTCAGCCTCGACCTGCCCGACGCTCCGCGGTGGCGCCTCGACGTCGAGGTCACCGACCCCACCGACGCGGGGCTCCAGCAGCGCGGCAAGCAGTCGCTGGAGCCGCAGGGCATCTGGTACACCGCGACCTCCGGCATCTGGGGCACCGTCTGGCTCGAGCCGCTGCCCGACAACGCCATCACCCGCGTGCTGGCCGACACCCGGCCGGGGCTCGACGGGTTCGAGATCACCGTCGACACGGAGCGGCCCACCGACGTTGACGTCACGGTGGAACTGCCGGACGGCTACGCGATCGCCGCCACCGGGCGGGCGGGCGAACCGCTGTCGGTCCACCTGCCCTCCGCCAAGCCGTGGAGCCCCGAGGACCCGCACCTCTACCCGCTGCGGGTGACCGCGGGCGACGACGAGGTGCGCTCCTACGCCGGGCTGCGGACCATCGGGATCGGGCCGCTGGACGGGGCGCCGGGCGCCGTGCCCGCGGTGCTGCTGAACGGGCGGCCCATCCTGCTGAACACGCCGCTGGACCAGGGCTACTGGCCGCAATCGGGGATGACCCCGCCGTCGGACAAGGCGCTGCTGCACGACCTCACCACCTTGAAGGACCTCGGCTTCAACGGGCTGCGGATGCACATCAAGGTCGCGTCGCGACGGTGGTACCACCACGCTGATCGGCTCGGCCTGTTGGTGGTGCAGGACATGGTCAACGGCGGCAAACCCGCCGTCGGGCTGCGCGGCTCCGGCGTCGTGCAGGCCACCGGATGGCGGTGGGGTGACCGCAGCAGGGTCGCCCGGCGGGCCAACGGCCGCGACGACGCGGCCAACCGGGCCGCGTTCCGTGAGGAACTGGCCGGAATGGTCGAGCACCTGCGGGTGCATCCGTCGATCGTGTGCTGGGTGCCGTTCAACGAGTCATGGGGCCAGTTCGATGCCCGGGGGATCGCGGAGATGGTGCGGCGGCTGGACCCGACGCGCCTGATCGACCACGCGTCGGGCTGGTTCGACCAGGGGGCGGGGGACTTCCGGAGCCGCCACCGCTACGTGCTCGCGCTCAAGCCGCCGCCGCGCCGCGACAAGCGCCCGTTCTATCTCTCCGAGTTCGGCGGCTACAACCTCGCCGTGCCCGGACACGTCTGGAGCGAGACCGAGAAGTTCGGCTACCGGCACTTCGACGACCGGGAGTCGCTGGCCGCCGGGCTGACGCAGCTGTGGCGTGAGCAACTGATCCCGCTGGTTGCCAAGGGGCTGAGGGCCGCGGTGTACACGCAGGTCAGCGACGTCGAGATCGAGACCAACGGGCTGATGACGTACGACCGCAAGGTGCTCAAGGTGGACCCGGCGCTGATGCGCCAGCTCAACTCGGAGTTGTACGCGGCCCTTCAGGCGTTGGCCGCTCCCTGAGCTGGATCGGCCGCATTCGGTCGTCGAAGTGTGCGCGAGTGCAAGAATGTCGCGCATGAAGCTCGACCGGCGCACCTGGGTGGTGATCGTGCTGCTGGGGCTCTCCGGCCAGATCGCGTGGAACGTCGAGAACTCGTGGTTCAACACGTTCGTCTATGACGAGATCACCCCCGATCCCCGCCCGATCGCCGCCATGGTGGCAGTCTCGGCGATCGTGGCCACCGTCACCACGCTGTTCATGGGGGCCTGGTCCGACAGGGTGGGCCGCCGCAAGCCGTTCATCGTGGTGGGCTACCTGCTGTGGGGTCTGTCCGTGGCGGTCTACCCCGCGGCGGCGGAGGCCCGGGCCGTGACGCTCGCCGTCAC
>DURG01000373.1 GCA_012837465.1 Propionibacterium sp.
CGCCCCGGAGCCCGTCGTGCCGGTGCCGGCCTCCCCCGGCTCGCCGCGTCGCGGCATCGTGGAGCCCGAACCGGAACCCGACGACGCGCGGAGGGCATGGCTGTGGATCGTCGTGCTCGGCATCGCCATCGCCGTGGCGGTGGCCGTCATGTGGTTGGTCTTCGGCACCCGCGACGGCGGTTCCACCGCGGTCCCCCGGCCAGTCCCCGCACCGGCCACCTCTGCTGCCACGCAACCCACTGACGCCACGGAGCCCAGCGAGCCCGCCACGACACCGTCCCAGGAGATGCCGACCGAGGCACCCCTGCCCAGCGGACCCGCCTCGCCCACCGAGGCAACCAGCGGGCCGGCCTCGCCCTCCACCCCGGTGACGCCACCGTCGGTCGAGCCCTCCGTGCCCACCAGCTTGGTGGAGTTGGACGACGGCGCCGCCTTCCGGCTGCGCGACGGCTGGGAACTCTACGCGGACCAGCAGGTCCAGAACGACCGCCGGCTCGTGCGGCTGCGGGACGCGGCCACAGACGTGCGGATCCAGGCCGTGAGCCTCACCAGCGTCACCGGGCCGCTCGACGAGGCCTGCCTGGACCTGGTGGCCGAGCACCGCAGCCTCTACACCGGAGTGGCCGAGGGCCTCCCCGTCGGCGTCTCGATCTCCGGGGAGGGCACGGGTATCTCGTGCAACTTCACCGGCACCCGCGTCAGCGACGGCGTGCCGGCGATGGTGGAGTTCACCCTCCTCCAGCGCGGCGAGGCAACGCTCGTGTTCCGCGACACCATCCCCACCGCCGTCGCGGTGGACTCAACGGCCCGGGAGCAACTGGTGGCGATGGAGTGTGAGGCGGCCACCAGTTTCGGCGTCGCCGTCGATCAGTGCGCGCTCATTCCTGCCCCGGCCGACGGCTGAGCTGGTCGAAGACCGAGCGCAGCGTCAGCCACCACTGCTCGCGGGGGCGCTGAAGCTCCCAGTCCATGCCGGCGGTCACCTCGCGCAGCGGAGCCATCAGGCCGGGCTCCGCACTGGCGGCCGCGACGTAGTGCGTCGAACCCGCCTGCAACTGCTCGTCGAGGTTGGCCACGGCCTTGTAGGCGAGCCGGGTGGCGTTGATCCGGTCGAACGGCGTGGGCGTGCCGCCCTGCTGCACGTGGCCGATGATGGCCTGGCGCACGGAATAGCGGCCCTTGCCCTCCGCCTCGTACAGCTTGGCCACCACGTCGGTGGTGTAGTGCTCGCTGGCGTCCTCACCCATCACGGCGAGGTAGAAGGAACGGCCCGATTCGAAGGCGTCGACGAGGGCCTCGATGTCGGTGGCCAGCTGGTCGAGCGTGAGCCCGGTCTCGGGCAGGTAGGCCTTCTCGGCGCCGCCGGCGATGCCGCCCATGAGCGGGAGGAAGCCGCAGCCGCGGCCCATGGTCTCCACCACGAAGGCCCGCTTGCTCGCGGAGGCCGACATCCGCACCATGTCGATGGATTCGACCACCGTGTTGAGCGCGGTGTCCGCGCCCACGGCCATGGGCCAGCCAGGCAGGTTGTTGTCGATGCTGGCGGGCAGCACCGCGATCGGGATGTTGAAGGCCGGGTAGCGGCGTCGCTCCTGCTCCATCATGTCGACGGTGGCGTAGGCGTGGAAGCCGCCCATGACAAGCAGCGCGTCGATCCGGTGTTCCTCGATGGTGCGGGCGACCGCGTACAGGTCTGACTCGACGGGCACGTAGCGGCGGGTGCCGAACGACGCGCCACCGGTGTTGGCCATGCCCTCCACGTCGCCCCAGTGCACCTCGCGGACGTCACCGGAGACGAGGCCCGGCACGCCGCCCTGCACGGCGAGCATGTGGTAGCCGCGGTCCAGCCCTGAGCGCACCGCAACCCGCGCCAACTGGTTCATGCCCGGCGCCAACGCACCCGCGTGCATGACTGCGATGCGCTTGGCGTCGGGCGCCATCTCGACGGTGGGGCGTGCCTCGGTGAGCACGCGATAGATCTCGATCATCGAGGTGAAGCCAGCCCCGCGGGACTCCACGGCCGCCTTGTATTCCCCCGCACCGATGAACTCGCCGATCCGGTGGGTGTCCTCGACCGCCTTCAGCAGCGGCACGCCGACCACGCGGTCGCGGTGCACGCCCACCAGCACGGGCTCGGAACCCTGCTCGGCGGACAGCACCTGGCGCACGGCCTCCACACCGCATGAGGTGGCCATCCAGCGGTCGTAGGCAGACGGGGCACCGCCACGCTGGACGTGGCCCAGGATCGTGATGCGGGCCTCCTCGCCGGTGCGCTCGCGCAGCATGGCCTGGACCCGCTCCGCGGTGATGGGCTCGCCGTCGCGGTCCGCGGCACCCTCGGCGACGATGATGATCGAGTCACGGCGGCCGGCGTCGCGGCCACGGGCCAGGACGTCGACCATGCGGTCCTCCCAGCCCTCTCTCGGGGGCGACTCGGGGAGGAAGGTGTAATCGGCGCCACCGGCGATGGCGGTCATGAGGGCCAGGTAGCCGCAGCGGCGGCCCATGACCTCGATGATGAAGGTGCGCCGGTGGGATTCTGCCGTCGAACTGATGGCGTCGATGGCCTCGGTGATGCGGTGCATCGCAGAATCCGTGCCGATCGTCATGTCGGTGCCGACCATGTCGTTGTCGATCGAGCCGACGAGCCCGGCGATCCGCAGGCTGGAGTGTGCTTCTGCCTGCTCGGCGGTGATGCGGCCCTCGTCGAGCAGTTCAGCGATGTACCCGGGCCAGGCCAGCGACAGGGCCCTGCTGCCCGTGAGCGATCCGTCGCCGCCGATGATGATCAGGCGGTCGATGCCGTTGTCGATGAGGTTCGCGACGGCCTGTTTCTGGCCCTCGCGCGTCTTGAACTCCTCGGAGCGTGCCGTCCCGATGACGGTGCCGCCCTTCGGGAGGATGCCGGAGACGTCGCTCCAGCCCATCGGCGTGATGTTTTCGCCCCCTGCGATGGCGCCCTGCCAGCCCTCGCGGATCGCGAAGACCTGGGCGCCCTCGTGGATGCCTGCCCGGACGATGGCGCGCACCGCGGCATTCATGCCCTGGGCGTCACCACCGGACGTCATCACGCCGATGCGTGCGGTCACCGGCGGCCGCCCTTGGGGCGCACGACCTTGGTGGCTTGCCAATCCGGGGCGACGTTCGCCGTCGACGTGAGGGAGAGCCCGGCGATGGTCACCGCCTCCGCCACGCTGGCGGGATCGATGAAGCCGGGGCGGCCCACCTTCGGGGTGAGCAGCCAGATGTAGCCGTCGTCGCCGAGGTCGGTCATCGCGTCGACGAGGCCGTCCGCCACGTCACCGTCCTCGTCGCGCCACCAGAGGACGGTGACGTCGACGGCCTCGAGCGGATCCTCGATCATCTCCGCATCGATGATGTCCATGATGTCGTCGCGAAGATCGGCGTCAGCATCCTCGTCCCAGCCGAGCTCCTGAACGACCAACCCGGGTTCGAGCCCGAGGAGGTCCGCTCCAGCCATCCCTTCGTGCGTGCGGTCCTTGTCCTGTGCGTTGTCCACACTCCAAGCCTGCCAGACTCCGCGCACTATTTCACTCATGGGGCCTTCCCAAGACGACGGCGGGGCCGGTCACGTGGACCGGCCCC
>DURG01000374.1 GCA_012837465.1 Propionibacterium sp.
CGACTGGCAGCATGCCGATGCCGCCACCCAGTTGGAGCTCAAGCGCGCGGTCGTCGCGGAGCAACTCCAGCGGCTCGCGGGCATCGACTGGGACGGCACGATCGAGCCCGTCCCGGGTGGGTTGCTCGGCTGGCGCACCCGCGTGCGCTACGCCGTCGACGACGACGGCACCGTGGGCCTGCGCGCCCGGCGCTCGCATGACATCGTCGCCCTGCCTGATCAGGGCTGCCTGATCGCAGCCCCGGGCCCCAGCCTCGCGGAACTCCACGACGTCGCCGAGCCCGGCGTCGACCTCGAGGTCACCGTCGCCGACCGCAGCACCACCATGGTCAGCGGCCGCCGCACGCACGGGCCAGATCCCGTGCAGCAGAAGGTGCTGGACCGCACGTACACGGTCGCGGCCACGGGATTCTGGCAGGTCCACCCCGCCGCGGCCGAGACCCTCAGCCGCGCAGTCCTCGACGGGCTCCGCCCCGAAGAGGGGGAGCGTGCCATGGACCTCTACTGTGGGGTCGGCCTCTTCGCCGGCGCCCTCGTCGACGCCGGGTGCATGGTGCTCGGCGTCGAAGCGGGCCGCGGTGCCGTCCAACTGGCGCGCCGCAACGTGCCGGAGGCCGAGTTCCTCGCCCTCCCCGTCGAGCGCGCCGGCCGGGAGTTGCCGGACTGGGCCGACCTCATCGTCCTCGACCCACCCAGGAAGGGAGCCGGGGCCAAGGTCGTGCGCGAGATCGCCAGCCGCCAGCCGCGCGCCGTCGCCTACGTGGCCTGCGACCCGGCGGCACTCGCCAGGGACCTCGCCACCTTCGCCGAGGAGGGCTACGAACCCAGCTCGATCCGCGGCTTCGACCTGTTTCCGATGACGCAGCACATCGAATGCGTAGCGATCCTCCACCCCGCTGCCTGAGCAGGGGACGACCCCCTAGACTTGGCGCGTGCCGGCAACGCTGCCGCGGCGTGCCGGCTTGTGTTATATCTTGACATCAAGATAAACTGGCGTCAGCCAAGTTAAGGAGAAGGATGAGCGTCAACAGTTTCGGGGCCAAGGCGAGCCTCGACGTCAACGGCACCTCGTACGAGATCTTCCGGCTCGACTCCGTGCCGGGCTCCGAGAAGCTGCCCTTCAGCCTCAAGGTGCTCCTGGAGAATCTGTTGCGCACCGAGGATGGTGCCAACATCACCAAGGAGGACATCGAGTTCCTGGGCAGCTGGGACCCGAACGCTGAGCCTGACCACGAGATCCAGTTCACGCCCGCCCGCGTGATCATGCAGGACTTCACCGGCGTACCCTGCGTCGTCGACCTCGCCACCATGCGCGAAGCAGTCACGAACCTGGGCGGCGACCCCTCGAAGGTCAACCCGCTGTCGCCCGCCGAGATGGTCATCGACCACTCGGTCATCGCCGAGGTCTTCGGCACGCCCGAGGCATTCCAGCAGAACACCGACATCGAGTACCAGCGCAACCGCGAGCGCTACCAGTTCCTCCGCTGGGGCCAGACCGCCTTCGACAACTTCAGCGTCGTGCCCCCCGGCACCGGCATCGTGCACCAGGTCAACATCGAGCACCTGGCCCGCGTCGTGTTCCCCGGCACCACCGACGGCGTGCTGCAGGCCTACCCCGACACCTGCGTCGGCACCGACTCCCACACCACCATGGTCAACGGCCTCGGCGTCGTCGGCTGGGGCGTGGGCGGCATCGAGGCCGAGGCGGCCATGCTGGGCCAGCCCGTCTCCATGCTCATCCCGCGTGTGGTGGGCTTCAAGCTCAAGGGCAAGCTGAACGAGGGCACCACCGCCACCGACCTCGTGCTCACGATCACCGAGATGCTGCGCAAGCACGGCGTCGTCGGCAAGTTCGTCGAGTTCTACGGCGAGGGCGTCTCCGAGGTGCCGCTGGCCAATCGCGCCACCATCGGCAACATGAGCCCCGAGTACGGCTCGACCATCGCAGTGTTCCCCGTGGACAACAAGACCACCGACTACCTGCGCCTGACCGGCCGCGACGAGCAGCAGATCGCGCTCGTGGAGGCCTACGCCAAGGAGCAGGGCCTGTGGCTGGACCCGGCCCACGAGCCCGTCTTCTCCGAGTACCTGGAACTCGACCTGTCGTCCGTCGTCCCCTCGATCGCCGGCCCGAAGCGTCCGCAGGACCGCATCTCGCTGTCCGAGGCCAAGGACAACTTCGAGATGAACGTGCCCACCTACAGCAGCGACCCCTCGAAGGTCGTCCCGGTCACCCTGGCCGATGGCTCCTCCTTCGACCTCGCCAACGGTGCGGTCACCGTCGCCTCGATCACCTCCTGCACCAACACCTCGAACCCGTCCGTCATGATCGGCGCTGCCCTCGTGGCGAAGAAGGCAGTCGAGAAGGGACTCACCCGCAAGCCGTGGGTGAAGACCTCGCTGGCGCCGGGCTCGCAGGTCGTGACCGACTACTTCGAGAAGGCCGGCCTCACGCAGTACCTCGACGCCATCGGCTTCAACCTCGTCGGCTACGGCTGCGTCACCTGCATCGGCAACACCGGCCCCCTGATCCCCGAGATCTCGAAGGCCGTCAACGACGAGGACCTCGCCGTCACCGCAGTCCTGTCGGGCAACCGCAACTTCGAGGGCCGCATCAGCCCCGATGTGAAGATGAACTACCTGGCCTCCCCGATGCTCGTCATCGCCTACGCACTCGCGGGCACGATGAACATCGACATCCTGAACGACGCCATCGGTCAGGACCAGGAGGGCAACGACGTCTTCCTCAAGGACATCTGGCCCAGCCAGGCCGAGATCGAAGAGGTCGTGGGATCGTCGATCTCCGCCGAGATGTTCGCCACCCGCTACGCGGACGTGTTCACCGGTGACGAGCGTTGGCGCTCGCTGCCCACGCCCGAGGGCGACACCTTCGAGTGGGACGACGCCTCCACCTACGTGCGCAAGGGCCCGTACTTCGACGACATGCAGGCCGAGCCCACGCCCGTCGAGGACGTCCACGGCGCCCGCGTGCTGCTGAAACTCGGCGACTCGGTCACCACCGACCACATCTCGCCGGCCGGTGCCATCAAGGCGGATTCGCCCGCTGGCAAGTACCTCACGGACAACGGCGTCGAGCGTCGTGACTTCAACTCCTACGGTTCGCGCCGTGGCAACCACGAGGTCATGATCCGCGGCACCTTCGCCAACATCCGCCTGCGCAACCAGATCGCGCCGGGCACCGAGGGTGGCTTCACGCGTGACTTCACGCAGGCCGACGCCCCGGTGACCACCGTCTACGACGCCGCCGTCAACTATGCCGAGCAGGCCACCCCGCTCGTCGTGCTGACCGGCAAGGAGTACGGCTCCGGATCCTCGCGCGACTGGGCCGCCAAGGGCACAGCACTGCTGGGCATCAAGGTGGTCATCGCCGAGAGCTACGAGCGGATCCACCGCTCCAACCTGATCGGTATGGGCGTCCTGCCGCTGCAGTTCCCGGAGGGTCAGAATGCTGACTCGCTGGGCCTCACCGGCGAGGAGGCCTTCTCCTTCGAGGGCATCACGGAACTCAACAACAACGTGACCCCGAAGACCGTCAAGGTCACCGCAGTCGCCCCCGATGGCAAGGAGACCGTCTTCGACGCGGTGGTGCGCATCGACACC
>DURG01000375.1 GCA_012837465.1 Propionibacterium sp.
GCTGGCCACCGGAGAGTTCGTGCGGATAGCGGTTGAAGGCCGAACGCGGCAGTTGCACGGCCTCGAGGAGTTCGTGCACGCGGGCCTCGCGGGACTTGCGGTCACCCACCTTGTGGACCTCCATCGGCTCGGAGATCACGTCGCCGACGGGGAAGCGAGGGTTCAGCGAGGCAGCCGGGTCCTGGAAGATGACACCGATGCGCTTGCGCAGCTTGCGCACTGCGGAGCCCCGCATGGAGAGCAGGTCCTCGTCCAGCACCCGCACCTCGCCCGATTCGGACGGAATGAGGCCGAGCAGCGCACGGCCGATGGTGGACTTGCCGGAGCCCGATTCGCCCACGAGGCCGACGATCTCGCCGCGGCGCACGTCGAAGCTCACGTCGTCGACGGCGCGGAACGGCTTCTTGCCCATGCGCTTGTACTCGACGACGAGGTTGTTCACGTCAAGCGCCATCTCGGCGTCGGGGGCAACGGGATTGGGCGCCACGCCGAACTGACCATGGCCCTCACCGAGGTGGGGCACGGCGGCCAACAGCTTCTTGGTGTAGGGGTGCTCAGGATGGAGCAGGACCTCCTCGACGGTGCCACGCTCCACGATGTTGCCCTTGAACATCACCGCGACGTTGTCGGCCATGTCCGCCACCACGCCCATGTTGTGCGTGATGAGCAGGATGCCGGTGTTGAGCTTGTCCTTGAGGGAACGAAGGAGGTCGAGGATCTCGGCCTGCACCGTGACGTCGAGGGCCGTGGTGGGCTCGTCGGCGATGATCACCTCGGGGTCACAGGCCAGCGCCATCGCGATGACGACGCGCTGACGCATGCCGCCCGAGAGTTCGTGCGGGTACTGCTTGACGCGACGCTCGGCCCCGGGGATGCCGACGGCGTTGAGCAGGTCGACTGCGCGGTCCCAGGCCTGGCGGCCGTAGGCCACGCCGTGGACCTCCATCGACTCGATCAGCTGGTCGCCGATGCGGATGACAGGGTTCAGTGCGGTCATCGGCTCCTGGAACACCATCGCGACGCGGTTGCCACGCAGCTTGCGGAGGTCGCGGGCAGGCAGGTCCGCGACGACCTTGTCCGAGACGATCGTCTGGCCCTGGATGCGGGCGGTCTTCGGGAGGAGGCCGAGCGCCGTGGTCGCGGTGACCGACTTGCCGGAGCCTGATTCACCGACCAGCGCCATCACTTCGCCGGGCTCCACCGAGAGGGTGAGGCCCTTCACCGCGTGGACGGTGCCGAACTCGGTCTTGAACTTGACGTCGAGGTCGTCGAACTTGAGCGCCGGGTCGTCCCCGTGGAAACGGGAGGTGTCGTGTCCGTGGTCAATAGTCATGAATGAAAACCTCAGTCCATCTGCTGGCGGGGATCGAACGCGTCACGCAGGCCGTCACCGATGAAGTTGACGCACAGCGCGATCGCGAGGATGAGCATGCCGGGCCACCAGAACAGCCAGGGTCGAGTGGTCAGCGCGTTCTGGTACTCGGAGACGAGCAGGCCCAACGAGGTGTTCGGCGCCTTGACGCCGAAGCCCAGGAAGGACAGGCCGGTCTCCAGCAGGATCGCCGCGGAGATGAGCAGGGTCGCGTTGACCACGATGGTGCCCAACGCGTTGGGCAGGATGTGGCGCACGATGATGCGCGGCGTGGGGGTGCCGACGGCGCGGGCGGCAGCCACGAACTCACGCTCGCGGAGGCTGAGCACCTCGCCACGGACCAAACGGGCCAGACCCGTCCAGGACACCAGGCCGAGCACCAGCGCCAGCAGGACGATGCTGGAGCCCGCCATGCGGCCGAGGACGGCAGCGAGCACCAGGGTCGGGATGATGATGAACAGGTCGGTCATGCGCATCAGGATGGCTTCGGTGAAGCCACGCACATAGCCGGCGATGGCACCGATGGCGGTGCCGAGGAACGTGGCGAGCAGGCCCACCGCGAAGGCGATGAACAGCGACTGCTGGGCACCCTTCATGACGAGGGCGAAGTAGTCCTTGCCGATGGTGTTCTGACCCAGCGGATGCTCACCGATCTGGAAGGGCCACAACTGGAGCGTGGGCTGGCCGCCGTTGACCGACGGGTACGGGTCCAGGTAGTTCTTGTCCCACCACCCGGGCAGCGGGCCGACGCCGATCGACGTGAACGACACCAGGACGATGAGGATCAGCATCGCGAGCGCGATCATCGCGCCCTTGTGGCGGAAGAAGCGGCGGCGGACGAGCTGGCCCTGGGAGTAGGACTTGGTGTTGGTGCCCTGGACGTCGTCCTCGATCGAGAACTGGAGGTCTTCCTCGCGCTCCGAGATCAGGTTGTTCGGATCTTGACTCATTGTTCTCGCTCCTTAGCGCGTGATCCGCGGGTCGAGGAAGGCATAGGCAAGGTCGGCGACCATGTTCATGACCACCGCGGCCGTGCCGGTGACCAGGAAGAAGGCCATGACCGGCATGGGGTCCACCTGGTTCAGGCCCACGTTGAACATGTTGCCCATGCCCTGCCAACCGAAGACTGTCTCGGTGATGACGGCGCCGCCGATGAGGCCTGCGAAGTCGAAGGCCACGATGGTGGCCAGGGGGATCAGCGAGTTACGGAAGGCGTGCTTGGTGATCACCTTGCGCTCGGAGATGCCCTTGGAGCGGGCGGTGCGGATGTAGTCCTGGTTGAGCACATCGAGCATCGAGGCTCGGGTGTAGCGGGTGTAGGCGGCCACGGAGATCAGCGTGAGCACGATGGTGGGCAGCACGAGGTGCGTGGCGCCGTCGATGAAGTGGTTCCAATAGGTGGAATCGTAGTTCGGCGTCTCGGAGCCGACGGTGGGGATGGGGCGACGCTGGGTCTTGAGGTAGCTGGCCCAGTTGCTGAGGACGAGGTCAGCCAGCGCCAGCAGCGAGCCGAGGATGGCCCACACGAACGAGGCGCCGATGGCTTGCCTGCGGGAGAAGCCACCCCAGAGGAAGCCGCTGATCAGCGCCGTCGCGATGGCCGCCAACAGGCACAGGGCCAGCAGCCCGGTGGAAGGGTTGGTCATGAGGGTGCCGCGCAGCAGCCCGTAGGCGACGATGCCGACCACCGAGGTGGTGGCCACCGCGTTGCGGACGGCCTTGTTGCCGAACCCGGTGCTCATCGCAATGACCAGCGCCGCGATGGCGAGGGCCACGATGGCAAAGATCGGCAGGCCGATGGACGGCCTGCGGAACCAGGTGACGGCGTCGAAGTAGAACAGGGCGCCGCCGAAGACGAGGAACGCGACGGCGAAGCTGATCAGCCGGCGCTTCCAGTCGCCGCCCAGCGCGGCCACCAGGATGAACGCCAGAACCGCGGAGGCTATGACTATTGTCGGCGGCGATATCTGGGCGTCGACGATCCAGTTGTTGAACTCGATGGCCGCGTAGTGCTTGAGCAGCACCGCGAACCAGAAGACCGGCAGCGAGAAGAACACGAACGCCATGAAGGTCACCGCGTAGTCGAACCCGCTGTACTGACGGATGGCGGTGATGATGCCGAGCGTGACGCCGATGACGATGGCGAAGACCGTGGCCAGTACCACCAGCCGTAGGGTGGAGCCAGCCGCGTTGGCGACCATGGCGCCCACGTTCTGACCCTTCCGGTCCACCCCCAGGTCGCACTGCCCCACGATGCACCCCGCGGCGCCCTTCAGCCAAGTGAGGTATCGCTCATACCACGGGTCGTCGAGCCTCATGTAGGCGATTCGCTGGCTGATGAGGTTCTCCCGGTTGGGGGCATTTGATTCGCGCAGGTCCTCGAGGGGATCGCCGGAGTTGATCACGAGCACGAACAACAACAACGAGCCCAGCAAGAGGATGAGGAGGGAGATCCCCAAGCGCTTGGCGACGTATCTGATCACGGGTTCGGTCCTTTGGGTGGATTCTGCCCTCCGTGGCGTCTATTCCACGGTGGGCCGGTGGGAGTCTACGCCAACACGCGGCGAAACTGCAGCCTGTCGGCAAAGAAAGGGGCAGGTGGCCTGCAAAATGCAAGCCACCTGCCCTTGTTGCTCAGAACTCAGACAAGAGCGTCTGGGATCAGCTGAGCTGCCACTGCGGGGCGTTCCAGGAGATGCCGTCCTGCGTGGTGGTGGGCCGGACGTTGCTCAGTTCAGCGTCCCACGCCGCGGTCTTCGGGTGAGCGAACAGCGGGATACCGTACAGGGTGTCCCACAGCAGCTTCTCGATTTCCTTGGTGGCCTCGAGCTGGACGGACTCGTCGAGCGTCGTCGCGAGCTTGGACCAAGCAGCGTCGACGTCGGCATTGGAGTACTCGCCGTAGTTCTGCGGGCGGCCGCTGGCGTAGATGTTCTGACCCGAAGCGATCTGGCCGGAACCTGCCCATGCGAAGAGGGCGACTTCATAGTCACCATGCGGCAGCTCGGTGTCGAAGAAGGTGGCCGAGTTGGTGTCGGTCACGTTGAAGCCGGCCTGGTTGCAGGACGCGGCGATGGCGGCGACGATGTCGGTGCGACGCTGGTTGCCAGCGCGGTAGCCGATGCGAACCTC
Organism: Propionibacterium sp.; assembly: GCA_012837465.1. Classification (GTDB taxonomy): domain Bacteria; phylum Actinomycetota; class Actinomycetes; order Propionibacteriales; family Propionibacteriaceae; genus Arachnia. The sequence goes on from DURG01000375.1 coordinate 4,505, forward strand.
AACCGGAGTCTCAACGCCGGCCTCGGCGATCAGGGCCTGAGCGGCCTCGATGTCGACCTCGTCGTACTGACCCTCGTAGGAGGCGCCCAGGACGTCTTCGTAGTCGTCCTGGAAGGGGAAGACCTCGCGGGCGTTCATGATGACAGCGTCAGGGTTGATCGGCTTGACGAGCTGATCGACGATCTGCTGGCGGGGAACGCAGTGGGCGAAGGCCTGGCGCAGTTCGATGCCACCCTGGGCGTCGGAGAAGACGCTCTGCTCACGGAAGTTGAAGTCCAGGTGCTCCCAGGTCAGGGAGTCGATGGACTCGACGTTGACGGCATCGCCCAGCGCTTCGAGCTGGCCGAGGGTGTCGACGGTGGCCTGGGGCTCGGCAGCCTGGATGTCACCGTTCTCCAGCGACTGGATCTGGACGGCGTCATCGAGGAAGCGGAACACGAGGTTCTCGGTGCCGGCGGGGGTGCCCCAGTACTCGGGGTTCGCCTCGAGGGTGATGTACTGACCGGCGGTCCAGCCGCCTTCCTTCAGCTTGTAGGGGCCGGCGGAGGGGACGGTGCTCATGTCAGTCGGGAGCTCGCCCGGGTTGTACATCCAGCCGTTGTTCCAGAACTCAGCGGCAGACTTGACGGTCTCGGCGTCGCGGTCGATGACGGCCTGGGCGAGGGCGTCGGGCTCGAGGCCGGACTGCTGCGCGATCACGTGCGCGGGCAGGGCGGAGCCGATGACGAGGCGGAAGTCCGGGTAGGGATCCGAGTAGGTGACGGTGAACTCCTTGGAGCCGACCTCACCCTGCGGGCCCTCGGGCACGTACTGCGCGAAGGACGCGGAGACGTGGTCGAAGACGGCCTCTGCGTCCGGGTTCTCACCGGTGGCGTAGCCGGGCACCAGGAACTCGGGGTTCTGGCTGGCCCAGTCCATCAGGTAATCGTTGATTGTGATGGGGGTGCCGTCGGACCAGGTGGCCTCGTCCGAGATGGTGTACTTGATCTCCAGCGGGTCCTCGGAGAGGATCTCGTAGGTGCCGAAGTCGGTGTTGTCGCAGATGGTGCCGTCGGTACCGAAGTACACGAAGCTCGAGAACATGTGCGCGGCAACGGCCGAGTTGTAGGTCGAGTAGGTCCTCGACGTGATCGAGTTGTACCCGTTCCAGTCGCCGGGGCCCGCGGTGAAGCGGACGTCGCCAGCCTGGGTCTCGGTGATGCCGACGTCCTGGAGGCAGCCGGCGGCAACGTCGCCGCCCGCGCCCGGATCGGTGGTCTCGGTGCCCTCATCGGTGGGCTCAGCCGGGGTGGTCTCGTCGGTGGTGGCCGGAGTGGTCTCCGCCGCAGTGGTCTCGCCACCGGTGGCAGGGGTTTCCGTCTCGTCGGGGCTGGTGCATGCACCCAGCAGCAGGGCGCCGCTGAGCACCAGTGCCAGCGAGGCGGTTGATCGCCTGAACTTCATTGATTCTCCTTGTCGTGTCACGACTACTCGTGGGCCCCACGGGTTGGCCCAGCTCAGTGTGGTGACCATATCGACATTTGCGCGGGTTTCGAAAGACCCGTTCACTCTTTGACACGAAACCGTTACGCGTTTGTGTCCTTTCAACCTGAAATGGGGTTCAGGATGCGCTCGCGGCGCAGATGTGCTGGTCAGATCGAAATGGTGCTGACGGACAACCCCGAGTGGGCCGAGATGCCCAATCCGGAGGCCGGTACGTCGGCCCGGATGAGTTCGCTGGCGACGGCCGCAATCATTGCACCGTTATCGGTACACAGGGCCGGACGTGGCCTCCGCAACTCGATCCCGAGAGCGTTCGCGCGCTCCTCGAGGAGGGAGCGTAGGCGCGAATTGGCCGCCACTCCCCCGCCGAGCAGGATCGTGTCGACGCCGTAGTCCTGCGCCGCGGCGACGGTCTTGCTGGTGAGGACGTCGCAGACGGCCTCCTGAAAGGAGGCGGCGACGTCTGCCACCGGGATCTCCCCGCCGTCGAGCCGGCGCTGTTCGACCCAGCGGGCCACGGCGGTCTTGAGGCCCGAGAAGGAGAAGTCGTAGCGATGCTTCTCCAGGTCGTGGCGAGCCGTGAGGCCGCGGGGGAAACGGATGGCCTTCGGGTCGCCCTCCTGCGCGATCCGGTCGATCACCGGGCCACCCGGGTAGGAGAGGCCCAGGATCCGGGCCACCTTGTCGTAGGCCTCGCCGGCCGCGTCGTCGATGGTGGCGCCGATCTCGGTGATCTTCGTGGCGATGTCCTCGACGTGCAGCAGGGAGGTGTGGCCGCCCGACACCAACAGCGCGACGGCCGGGGTGGGCAGCTCGCCGTGGTCGAGCAGGTCGACGGCCACGTGCCCGACGAGGTGGTTGACCCCGTAGAGCGGCTTGCCCAGGTAGGCGGCGAGCGCCTTGGCGGAGGCCAGGCCGACGACCAGCGCGCCCATGAGGCCGGGGCCGGCGGTCACGGCGATGGCGTCGAGGTCGTCGAGTTCGATGCCCGCCCGCTCGGCGGCCCGCTCGATGGTGGGGATGAGTGCGGAAAGGTGAGCCCGGCTGGCGACTTCGGGGACGACGCCGCCGAAGCGGACGTGGAGGTCGACGGAACTGGCCACCTCGTTGGCGAGCAGCGTGCGGCCACGCACGATGCCCACGCCCGTCTCGTCGCACGACGATTCGAGGCCCAGCACCAGGGGTTCAGTCATCTTCTGCCTCCATGTCCCACATGCCGACGGAATCGGCGTCGACGCCCGCGAGGGCGCGTTCCAGGATCAGTGCGTGCGCGCCGGGGCCGTAGTAATCGGCGCGGCGGGTGATCTCGCGGAAGCCGTAGCCGCGGTAGAGCGTGATGGCCGGCTCGTTGCGGTGGTCCACCTCCAGCAGCATGCGCCTGGCGCCGCGCTCGATGGCCCACTGCAGACCGGCGACGAGCATGACGCGGGCGAAACCCAACCGTCGGTGCTCAGGCGCCACGACGATGCGGTGCAGGTCCACCACCTCGTCGACATGCTGGAAGCAGGCCACCCCGATGATCTCCGGCTCCTGGGCCTGCCCACGCGGGGTTGTGCGTGCGATGAGGACGAGCCGGCCGGTGCCCGTGATCTCGTCGCGCCAGGACTGCTCGGACCACTTCTTGTCGAAGCTGGCCTCGAGCGCCATGATGCCCGGCAGGTCCGCCAAGGTGGCGACGTCGACGTTCATCGGCGGGCTCGCAGGCGGGGCAGGGCGGACTTGGGCTTCCCGGGCACCGTCGCGTCGGCCGGGCGCAGGTAGTAGGGCTCGTCGCCTGCGACGGGCAGGCTCGGCCAGTGGGCGGCCAGCGCAGCGGGATCGAGGGGAAGGTCGGCGCGGAAGTCGACCAGACCCCGGTACTCGTCGGGGACGGTGCCGAC
>DURG01000376.1 GCA_012837465.1 Propionibacterium sp.
CCGATGAGGGCAGCGCGCAGCGTCGGTTGAGTCTTGTCGAAACCCACGATCACGCACCAGCCTTCGCGAGCGCGTTGACGGCGGTGACGATCCGCTCGAGGTCCTCCTGGGACAGCGAGGGGTGCACCGGCAGCGACAAGCACTCAAGGGCGGCCTGCTCCGTGTTGGCGAGGTCGACGTCCACCTGGAAGGGCTTCAGGCGGTGGTTCGGCACGGGGTAGAACATGCCGGAGCCGACGTTGTACTCCTCCTTGAGGGCCTTCGCGAGGCCGTCGCGGTCCTGCGGCACCCGGACGGTGTACTGGTGGTACACGTGCACGGCGCCGTCGAGGACTGCGGGCGGGGTGACGCCCTCGAGGTTCGACGACAGGAACGCGGCGTTGCTCTGGCGCTGCTGGGTCCAGCCGTCGACCTTGGTGAGCTGCACGCGGCCGATGGCGGCATGGATGTCGGTCATGCGGTTGTTCAGGCCGACGACCTCGTTGTGGTACTGCTGCAGCATGCCCTGGTTGCGGTAGAGGCGCAGGTTGCGCTCGACCTCGTCATTGATGGCGGACACCATGCCGCCCTCACCGGAGGTCATGTTCTTGGTGGGGTACAGCGAGAACATCGCGAAGGTGCCGAAGGCGCCGACGGGGGTGCCGTTGAGGGAGGCGCCATGCGCCTGCGCGGCGTCCTCGAACAGCATCAGGCCGTGCTTGTCGGCGATCGCCTGCAGCTCGGCCATCTTGGCCGGGTGGCCGTAGAGGTGCACCGGCATGATCGCCTTGGTGCGCTCGGTGATGGCGGCCTCCACCGAGGCGGGGTCGAGGGTGAAGTCGTCGAGCGCGATGTCGGCGAAGACGGGGGTGGCGCCGGTCAGGGCGACCGAGTTCGCCGTCGCGGCGAAGGTGAACGAGGGGACGATGACCTCATCGCCAGCGCCGATGCCGGAGCTGAGCAGGCCGAGGTGCAGGCCGGAGGTGCCGGAGTTGACGGCCACGCAGGCGCGGCCGAGGCCGAAGTGCTCGGAGAACTCCTCCTCGAAGGCCTTGACCTCCGGGCCCTGGGCGATCATGCCCGAGCGCAGCACGCGGTCAACCGCCTCGCGCTCCTCGTCGCCGATGATCGGCTTGGCCGGTGGGATGAAGTCGTTCACTTGGAAACCTCCACGAGGGTGTTGTCGTCTTGTTCTTGGTAGTGGTCGCCGGTCTGCGGGCACACCCACAGCCCTTCGGCGTCGCCGGGTTCGAGCGGCACTCCTGCGCGGCCCACCCAGCGAACTCGTCGTGCCGGGACGCCGGCGACGAGCGCGAAGTCGGGGACGTCCTTCACCACGACGGCGCCGGCGGCGACCATGGCCCAGCGGCCGATGGTGACGGGAGCGATGCACACCGCGCGGGCGCCGATGGACGAGCCCTTCTTGCAGGTGACGCCGACGGGCTCCCAGTCGTCGCCGCGCTTGAGCTTGCCTTCAGGGTCGATGGCGCGGGGGTAGAAGTCGTTGGTGAACACGGCGGCGGGACCGACGAAGACGCCGTCCTCGAGCACGGCCGGCTCATAGACCAACGCGTAGTTCTGGAGCTTGCAGTTGTCGCCCATCTGCACGCCGGTGCCGACGTAGGCGCCGCGGCCGACGATGCAGTTCTCGCCGAGGACTGCGTTCTCGCGCACCTGCGCGAGATGCCAGACGGAGGAGCCTTCTCCGATCGTGGCGTCGGGTGAGACGTCTGCGGAGTCAAGGATGCGAACCATTGCTTGGGTCCCTTCAATATCGCTGCAAGCGAGCATACCGGTCGGGCGCGCCCGCTCTTGACCACCCGCCGTGAGCAATTGGATAGGGTCACGGGTGGTCGGGGTCGTTTTTCCCGGCGTGTCGCTCC